>WLHY01000071.1 GCA_009702465.1 Actinomycetota bacterium | reverse complement strand
TAACTCGCGAGGGTGGACATTTACGAAACCGTATTTTGCATGCTGGTGGCGATGCAACTGGTGCAGAGGTTTCACGAGCTTTGTTAGCAGCGGTACAAGAGGATGCTGGGATTGAAATTATTGAACATGCACTTGCCATTGATGCATTAAAGAGTGCAACTGGACGTGTGTGTGGAGTTACCTTGCATGTAATTGGTAAAGGAAGTTTAGATGGGGTTGGACGAGCCTTATCTCGTGCAGTTGTAGTTGCAACTGGTGGCTTAGGTCAGGTTTACTCACAAACTACAAACCCAGCTGTTTCTACTGGTGATGGTGTTGCGCTGGCACTTCGCGCAGGTGCCGATGTTGCAGATGTTGAGTTTATTCAATTTCACCCAACAGTTTTATGGCGAGATTTAGCTAATCGTGGACAACAACCATTAATTAGTGAAGCTGTACGCGGTGAGGGTGCAATCTTGTTAAATCATAAAGATGAGCAGTTTATGGTTGGCAAACATCCGCAGGCAGATTTAGCACCTCGAGATGTGGTGGCAAAGGAGATCTTCAATCAGATGCGCATCAGCGGACAACCACATGTTTGGTTGGATGCCCGAAAGATAAATGATTTTGCTAAACGATTCCCAACAATTTATGCATCTTGTGTTGCAAATGGAATTGATCCAACGGTAGAAAAGATTCCAGTTGCCCCAGCATCTCATTACGCATCTGGTGGTGTTCGAGTAGATTTAAATGGTCAATCATCAATTGCTGGCCTCTACATTTGTGGTGAATCAGCTTGCACCGGCGCACATGGTGCTAATCGGTTAGCTTCAAACTCTTTATTAGAGGGATTGGTCTTTGGTGCCAGAATCGCAGATTCATTAGCTAAAGATCTACCTGCGCAGGAGCAACCAGTAGAGGATAGTAAAACAACTTTGTTGGATCCAAAGATAGTAATTCCGCTGCAGATTGCGATGAGCGAGGGTGCTGGTGTGATGCGCTCTGAATCATCATTGCGCAAGACTGTGCAAACTTTGCAGGAGTTATCTAAGTTAACAAGTAATCAACCTCGGATTGAGGCGTGGGAGGCATCAAATCTACATTTACTAGCAACGGCAATTGTTAGATCTGCACTAGAACGCACTGAAACTAGAGGCTCACATTGGCGAAGTGATTTCCCAGATCTTTCCGACAAATGGCAGGTTAGAGTCATTGAAAAATTTGATGCAGATGGTAATTGGCATAAAAGAGTGGAGCAGATCAAATGAACTCATTAAGAGAGAACATCAAGACACTTGGTCTTTCACCAAACCATATCTTTCAACAGGTTAAGGATGCAGTTGCCGAGGATTTAATGGGTGGTGAAGATATAACCACAGTTGCCACCATCACTGAATCTCAGGTTTCAACCGCTGATTTTATTGCTCGCAAAGCTGGTGTTGTCTCTGGCTTACATGTTGCAGCAGCGGTTCTCGAGTACTGCGGTATTAATCATTATGAGGTTTTAGTTGATGAGGGTGCAAAGGTTGAAGCAGGAAAGGTATTAATTACTGCGCAAGGAAACACTAGAAAATTACTGCTTGCAGAGCGCACAGCACTTAATTACTTAACTCATTTAAGTGGTATCTCAACTACGACAAGTAAATGGGTAGAAGCAGTTGCTGGCACAAGGTGTGTAATCAGAGATTCTCGCAAGACCACACCTGGACTACGCTCACTTGAAAAATTTGCAGTGCGGATGGGTGGCGGAACAAACCATCGTATATCTTTATCAGCAGAGGGATTGATTAAAGATAATCACATAGTTGCTAGCGGTGGCATTGCAGCAGCATTTAAGGCACTTAAAGATAAGTTTCCAGGTAAACCAATTGAGGTTGAGGTTGATTCACTTGAACAATTAAGCCAGGCGGTAGCAGCTGGTGCACAATTAATTTTGCTAGACAACATGAGCCCAGATATGTGTAAAGCAGCGGTTGCCCAAGTTGGTGGCAAAGCTAAGTTAGAGGCCTCTGGTGGCATTACCTTAGAAAATGCTAAAGCCTACGCTGATAGCGGTGTTGATTACCTAGCAATTGGTGCACTTACTCACTCGGCACCTGCATTGGATATTGCACTTGATTTTAGAAAGGGGAGGTAATGTTATTAACAATTGATGTTGGTAATACCAACACTGTATTAGGAGTATTTAACAAAGATAAGTTAGAGAACTCTTGGCGAGTTAAGACCGATCCCCGTGATACCGCAGATGAGTTATGGCTGCAGTACAGCGCATTGATAGATGGTTACAAGTTAACTGGCTTAGCGGTCTGTTCAACAGTGCCGGCGGTTTTGCGTGAGATCAGAACCTTAATTGCTCGCCACTTCAGTGATATCCGCACAACAATTATTGAACCTGGCACAAAGACTGGAGTGCCATTGTTAGTTGATAATCCAAAGGAGATTGGTGCAGATCGAATTGTTAACACTTTGGCCGCAGCAACCTTGTATGGTGAGGATGGACCAGCGATTGTGGTTGATTTTGGAACCTCTACCAATCTTGATGTTGTCTCACCAAAGGGTGAGTTTCTTGGTGGCGCACTTGCGCCAGGAATTGAAATATCAGTTGAAGCATTAGCTGCTCGTGCTGCACAGCTTCGTAAGGTTGAGCTTGTAAAACCTAAAAATGTAATTGGAAAAAATACGGTCGAGGCGCTGCAATCAGGAACAATCTATGGTTTTGCCGGACAGGTAGATGGTTTAGTAAATCGCATCATCGATGAACTTGAAGAGCAGTATCCAGATGCTGGTGAAGTTTCCGTAATCGCAACTGGTGGCTTAGCGCCATTAGTACTTGGAATTAGCGAGAGTATTGAGTTTCATGAACCAGATCTGACTTTAATTGGCCTTCGCTTAGTACATGAGCGCAACGGCTAACGATAGGATTTAACTCATTATGGCTGATGAGGATGATCTACCCGAACAACTGCGGATTCGTCGGGAAAAGCGCGAGGCGATATTAAATCGAGGCGCCCAGGCTTATCCAGTATCGGTTGCTCGTACCTCCTCATTAAAAGATATTCGTGAAACTTATAAAGATTTAGCAATTGATGTTGCAACTGGAAAGATTGAATCGGTAACAGGCCGAGTAATTTTCAAGCGAGATACCGGCAAATTATGTTTTGCCAATTTACGCGAGGGCGATGGCACTGAGTTACAAGCGATGTTCTCACTAGATAAAATTGGTGAGGCACAACTTGAGATCTGGAAATCAGAGATTGATCTTGGTGATTTAGTTTCAGTAACTGGTGAGGTAATTACCTCAAAGCGTGGTGAGTTATCAATCTTGGCCAACTCCTTTGAATTAGCAGCTAAAGCATTGCGACCACTTCCAGTAGATCACAAACCTTTATCGGAGGAGACTCGCGTCCGCATGCGATATGTTGATTTAATTGTCAGGCCAGAGGCTCGCTTTAATGCACGGATGCGCCCGACTGTGATGCGCTCACTCCGCGAAACATTTAACAGTCGCCAATTTATTGAGGTAGAAACACCAATGTTGCAGGTTATGCATGGTGGTGCTGCGGCGCGGCCATTTAAAACTTTTAGTAATGCTTATGACATGGATCTATTTTTACGAATCGCACCCGAATTATTTTTAAAGAGATGTGTTGTTGGTGGTCTTGAAAAGGTATTTGAGATCAACCGTAATTTCCGCAACGAGGGCGCTGACTCCAGCCACTCACCTGAGTTTGCCATGATTGAAACATATGAGGCTTATGGTGATTGGAACACCATGGCAGATTTAACTCGCACCTTGATTCAAGATTCTGCAAAAGCGGTATTTGGTTCACATGTTGTAAAACATCATGATGGTCGCGAATTAGATCTTGGTGGCAAGTGGTCAGAGATCTCCTTATTTGATGCGATCTCAGATGGTGTTGGCGAGCAGGTAACACCGCAAAGCACACTGGAAGATTTAAAGAAGATTGCAACAAAGCTAGGCATGAAGGTTGATCCCAAGTGGATTACTGGAAAGTTAGCAGAAGAGATCTTTGAACATGTTGCAGTGGATAAATTGAGCGGTCCAATCTTTGTCAAAGGTTATCCAATTGACACATCACCACTTGTTCGTGCGCATCGTGATATTGCTGGTATCGCTGAGAAATGGGATTTATATGTCGAGGGCTTTGAATTAGCAACTGGTTACTCTGAATTAGTGGATCCAGTAATTCAACGTGATCGGTTAGTTGAACAAGCAAAGTTAGGCGCTAAAGGTGATTTAGAGGCGATGGGATTAGATGAGGATTTCTTACGTGCAATGGAACATGGCATGCCACCAATGGGTGGAATGGGAATGGGTGTTGATCGATTGTTAATGGCACTTACCGGATTGGGAATTAGAGAGACGATTTTATTTCCACTTGTTAAGCCAACTGCCGGAGATGAGTAATGGCGTTAGTTGTCAGAGCTGCTAAAACCAGTGATGTAAAGAAAATCCGCAAGATTGTTGATGGCTACACCGATGAGCGTCGCCTTCTTTTCAAAGCAACAGTTACCTTATTTGAAGCGGTACAAGAGTTTGTGGTTGCTGAATTAGATGGTGAGGTTGTTGGTTGCGGCGCTCTTCATGTGCTCTGGGAGGATCTAGCTGAGGTGCGAACTGTTGCAGTAGTAGAAGAAATGCATGGCAAAGGAATTGGCCATCAGATAATGGTTAAGATTTTAGAGAATGCAAAGGAGATCGGTGTTAAAAAGGTTTTTTGTTTAACCTTTGAAACTAAGTTTTTTGGTGCACATGGTTTTCATGAGATTGAGGGAACTACAGTTTCCCCTGAGGTTTATCAGGAGAGGATTCGCTCCTACGATGCCGGTGTCGCAGAGTTCCTCGATTTAGAATCAGCTAAGCCCAACACCTTGGGCAATACCCGCATGCTCAAGATTCTCTAAGTAATTCGGGCATAAATCCTCGATATTTGGGGTTATAGGCTGTGTAACCGCTCTATATCTAGATCCGGATACACACGAAAAACCGATGTGCGTTAAGTCGTACTGAAGTTATAGGCTAAGTACATAAGTTCCCATAGGGAAAGGCAGATTCGATGTTTGAACGGTTTACCGATCGTGCTCGACGTGTTGTTGTGCT
>WLHY01000070.1 GCA_009702465.1 Actinomycetota bacterium | reverse complement strand
TTTTCTAGCAATACTTTTAGTGTGGTTCTTCTAATTAGTGAAACTCCGGCTCGGTCTAACTCAGGGCCAAGAGGTGCTAGAGATTGAAGGTGCACTTCCAAAACCGGTTGATCACATTTTAATTCAAGCAGATAACAGCGCTGTTGCCCCAGGTCCACTAACCGCTGAGTTAGCTGCAGAGATGGGAACTCTGGCCGAGATTGAAAGTCGTGGTGGTGCAACTGTTTATCGCTTTAGTGAGGCATCTATTAGACGTGGCTTAGATCATGGCAAGACTGGTGATCAGATCAAAACATTTTTAACCAAGATTTCAAAGACACCGATGCCACAGCCACTTGATTATCTAATTGCAGATATTGCAAAACGTCATGGTCGATTGCGAGTCGGACAAGCCCACTCTTACATCCGATGCGAGGATGAATCAATCGTCTCCCAAATTTTGCATGATAAAAAATGTGAGCATTTAAGATTTAGAAAGATCGCGCCAACAGTTTTAATCTCTGAGTTTGAGTTAACAGAGGTGATCGGTGAGCTACGAGAGTTTGGTTACCTGCCAGCAGCAGAGAATGCAGGTGGTGTTCTACTTTCACAGCCAAATCTACGTAGAGCAAAATCAAGACCTAAGCCACCAAGAATTATTAGTGATTTCACTACTCCAAAGGATTCAATTGTTTTATCTGCGGTTAAAACAGTAAAAACTGGAGATAGATCAAAGAAGATAACACCAATCGTGCCGGGCACAACCGCTAATGAAACTTTAGCTTTGATTAATCAATACATTGAAGAGCAAAGTTCATTAATGATCTCTTATGCAGATACAAATGGTGGGGTTACAAACCGGATAATTGCACCAATCTCAATTTCACTTGGCACTTTAACCGCTCGAGATCATGTAACTGGTGAGTTAACCCAATTTAGAATTCCACGTATCAACGGCGTAGCACCAGCTCCGGCAGAGTAAGCGCCAATTATGAAAATAAGGCAGAATTAACCCATGAGCGCAACTGCGATAAAGGATATTCAGCGCTTAGTTGAGTGCCAATCTCCAACTGAAGATTTAGCCGCATGTGTAAAGGTTGTCGAGCTTGCAGTTGAAATATCTACACAAGTTTTAGAAGTACCTGCCAAGTTGGTAACTGAAAATGGCCGACCAGTATTTTGGTGGGGCGCTGAAAAACCCAAGATTGTTTTACTTTGTCATTTAGATACGGTTTGGCCACATAACTCATTTACGCCAACCTGGCAGATTGATGGTGACAACGCTAAAGGCCCTGGCATCTTTGATATGAAGACTGGATTTATCCAAGCGATGTATGCATTAAAAGGTATCTCTGGTGCGCAAAGCAAGGTCGCCTTAATCGCCACAACAGATGAGGAAACTGGCAGTGCAACCTCAAAAGGTTTAATCGAGCGGTTAGCAAAGGATGCAGATGCGGTTTTAGTTTTTGAATCAGCGATTGATGGCAAGGTTAAGACTGGTCGCAAGGGCACCGCGATGTACCAAATAGCTGTTACCGGTAAAGCAGCGCATGCCGGCCTTGAACCTGAAAAAGGTATTAATGCAACTACTGAGTTAGCAAAGTTAGTCTTGCAAATCTCAGAGCTAGCCAATCCAACTCTTGGTACAACTGTTGTTCCAACTGTTATGCAAGCCGGTACTACGACAAACACTGTGCCAGCTGAAGCAAAATTAGATATTGATATCAGATCATTTACGATGGCTGAGCTACAACGTATTGATACTGCAATTAAATCCCTAAGCAGCACAGTTGCAAAGGTTGATGTAACTGGTGGAATTAATCGTCCGCCACTTGAGCTTGCCAGTACTAAAGAGCTATATGAAAAATTAGAGCTTGTAGCAAAGCGATTAGGTATGCCAGAGATTGGTCATGCAAGTGTTGGTGGTGCTAGTGATGGAAACTTTGCAGCAGCTGCCGGCGCAAAGGTATTGGATGGACTAGGTGCAGTTGGTGTTGGTGCACATGCCCCAACTGAATCAATCATAATTTCTGCAATCGAACCAAGAATTAAACTGATCTCTGCCTTTATTACCGAGCTTATAAAATGAGTGATGGCCCATTAATTGTTCAAAGTGATAAAACACTTTTACTAGATATCGACCATATTCTTTCAGATGAGTGCCGCAGAGCAATTGCCGCCTTCGCTGAATTAGAAAAATCACCAGAACATATTCATACCTACCGGCTGACGCCACTGGGGTTATGGAATGCACGTGCAGCTGGTCATGATGCTGAACAAGTTATTGATGTATTACTTAAATACTCTCGATTCGCTGTTCCGCACTCATTATTAGTTGATATTGCAGAGACAATGTCTCGCTACGGGCGATTACGACTGGAAGCACACCCAGTTCATGGCTTGATTTTGGTTTCCAATGATCCAGCTGTTTTAAAAGAGGTAACACGTGGCAAAAAGGTTGCGCCAATGTTGGGACTGCAATTAGATGCTGAAACAATTGTTGTACATCCTGGGCAACGTGGCTTTTTAAAGCAGGCGCTGTTGAAGTTAGGTTGGCCAGCTGAGGATTTTGCTGGCTATGTTGATGGTGAGCACCATGAGATCGCACTGCGCCAAGATGGTTGGCATATTCGTAAGTACCAAGAGTTAGCTGCCGAAGGTTTTTGGCATGGTGGTTCAGGTGTAGTTGTACTTCCATGTGGTGCTGGAAAAACAATTGTTGGTGCAGCTGCCATGGCACACGCAAAGGCGACCACTTTAATTTTAGTAACCAATACAGTTGCTGCCAGACAATGGCGAGAAGAGCTGCTGCGTAGAACTGATTTAAATGAGGATGATATTGGTGAGTACAGCGGCGCTAAGAAAGAGATTCGGCCGGTAACTATTGCGACCTACCAAGTTATGACAACGAAGAAGAAGGGTTTGTATGCCCACCTTGATCTATTTGATGCGATTGATTGGGGCTTAATTATTTATGATGAGGTGCACTTGTTGCCGGCACCAATCTTTAGATTTACCGCAGATATTCAATCGCGTCGCCGACTTGGATTAACCGCCACATTAGTACGTGAAGATGGCATGGAGGGAGAGGTCTTCTCCTTAATTGGACCAAAGCGATTTGATGTTCCATGGAAAGAGATTGAAGCGCAGGGATATATTGCACCAGCTGATTGTGTTGAGGTTCGCGTAACTCTGACCGATGCGGAACGATTAAATTATGCTACCGCTGAACAAGAGGATCGATACAAGTTTTGTGCCACTACTCAAACAAAGAAAGCTGTTGCAATCGCACTTGCCAAGCAGCATGCAGATGATCAAGTACTGGTAATTGGACAGTATCTCGAGCAGTTAGATGAGTTAAGTGAGGCTTTAGGTGTGCCTGTTATTAAGGGTGCTACTCCAATCAAGGAACGAGAGATTTTGTTTGCAAAATTTAGAAGTGGTGAGATTAAATGTTTAGTTGTATCAAAGGTTGCTAACTTCTCAATTGATCTACCTGAAGCATCTATCGCAATTCAAGTTTCGGGAACATTTGGTTCAAGACAGGAAGAGGCGCAACGTTTAGGTCGAATCCTTCGTCCCAAGGCAGATGGCCGCGGTGCCCGCTTTTACTCATTAGTTGCACGTGACACCATTGACCAAGATTTTGCGCAAAACCGACAACGCTTTCTTGCTGAACAAGGTTACGCCTACCGCATCATCGATGCTGATGAGGTTTTAAATAAAAATTAGGCTTTGATCGCTGCAGTGAATCTACTTAGATCTACTCGCCAATAATCATGTGGTTGCTGATCAATCAAAATTACCGGTACCTGCTCGCCATACATTTTCTCAAGCTGTGGGTCATTATCAATTAACTTTATCTCTAACTTAAAATCTAAATCGGTTTTTACCGATTCAATCTGTTCAATTGCACTCTCGCATAGATGACAGCCAGTTCGAGAGAAAATTGTTACCGTTTTCATTCTCGGCGTAATTTACCTGTTGAAAATATTCGATCACTAAACTCTTGAACCACCAAAGTAATATCACCCTTAGCGCGGGTTAAATTACTCTCAAATTGTTGCAAGGTTGCAATTGTTGTCGTCTCTGCAATTGTGCCAATTAATGGGCCATACCTTTTTGCCAAAAACTGATCTGCAATCTTTCCCACCGCTTTTGCTAAATCAGCTCGGGCCTCATCAAGTGTTGGCTCTGGCGCCTTTGTGTTTGCAATTGATGCACTTGGTCGCTCGCGACGAGCGCGAAGATAATTTTCCTGAATTCTTCCTGATAAATTCTCTTCTTCCATAGTCGAATCATCTCAGACTGTTAACCTTGCCGCTATGCGAAGAAAGTCGATACTGGTAACGATCGGCTTATTTCTATCTCTGCTTGTAATCCCAGCGCCAGCAGCCTCTGCCATAACAGTTATCTCAGTTCCGGCGCCGTGGGTTTCAATCTACGCCGGTACAAATGCAAATTATGTAAAGCAGCAACCAAGAACACCTTCGGCAAATTTAGAAAAGAAATCAAATTTTGTTATTGATTTCAACACTGTTCCAGAGAGTGCTAAGCCAGCAATTCAAGCTGCCGTAGATACTTGGTCAGAGAATTTCTCATCAAAGATAGATGTCAGAGTAAATATAACTTGGGCACGTTCATCTAATTACGGTGTATTAGCAGCAGCTAGTTCAGTCAGTAATTTTGTATTTCCAGAGGCACCCGATCGCACCCTGTACTACCCATCTGCATTAGCAAACTCAATCGCTGGCCGAGATCTAGATAGAAGTAAACCCGAGATGGAAATTACAATTACATCTACCGCTCCTTGGTACTTAGGTACAGATGGTAAATGTCCAAGTAATCTTTATGATCTGCAATCTGTAATTTTGCATGAGATGGCACATGGTTTGGGATTTATAAGTGGAAGTTACTACGACACCTTTAGCGGCGCAGCGCGAGTTGATCAACCAACTCCATTTGATGCATTTGCTCAATTACCGGATGGTCGCCGATTGTCTGATATGCCATCGCCATCACTGGAAACTGGTAAAGCTTTAACTACCTCACTTGTTTGGTCTGGTGAGAATGCAATTAAAGCTAATAACAATGTAAAGCCAAAACTTTTTACACCGGCAGAGTACGAACCTGGTTCATCAG
>WLHY01000007.1 GCA_009702465.1 Actinomycetota bacterium | reverse complement strand
GCACCTTTTGTACTCAAGATTTTTTACTAAGGTTTTACATGATCTAGGCCATTTAAATTTCACTGAGCCATTTACTAGATTATTAAATCAGGGAATGGTTTTGATGGATGGTTCAGCGATGAGCAAGAGCCGCGGCAATCTAGTGAAGTTATCAGATGAGTTAAACACACATGGCGTCGATGCGATTCGAGTAGCACTGGTATTCGCTGGACCGCCAGAGGATGATATTGATTGGTCAGATGTCTCACCTGCAGGATCATTAAAGTTTTTAAATCGTGCTTGGCGAATAGCTGGTGATATCACCAGTAGGCCTGGAGTTAGCTTTAATGATGGTGATATTGCGCTACGCAAAGTTACACATAAATCATTAAATGATATTTCCCTCGCTGTTGAATCCTTTAGATTTAATGTTTGCATCGCCCGCATAATGGAGCTAGTTAATGCCACTAGAAAGGCGATTGACTCTGGATGTGGTGGTGCAGATCCTGCGGTTCGCGAGGGGGCAGAGGTAATTGCGATCGCACTCTCATTAGTTGCGCCATACACAGCCGAAGAGATGTGGGAAAAATTAGGTCACAAACCAGCGATAGCAAATGCTGGCTGGCCAATTGTAGACCCAGCACTTCTTGAAGATGATGCAGTTGAGGTAGTTCTACAGATTAATGGCAAGATCATTGATCGATTAGAGGTTTCACCAAGTATTACTAAAGAAAATCTTGAAATCGCTGCTCGTGCCAATGAGAAGGTGGCAGCAGCTTTATCTGGCGTTGAGGTTAAAAAAGCGATCGTGGTTGCACCAAAGCTTGTGAATTTCGTAATTTAATTTCCACAGCCAGGCACTTAATCTAAAAACTTAACTCTGATTTGCAGCAAACTGCGCAGATGTTTGACTTAAATATCTCACCCGAACAAAAGCGGGCGTTAATAATTTTGGCGACCTTCTGCCTGGGGGTAGGTGGCTTCTTCTTTCTAAACTCTAGGCCAGCCGCTACATTGCAAAGTGCGCCCGATGTTTTGCAAGAGTTCGCACCTAGCAGCGCTGAAAGTACAACTAGTACGGTGATTGTAAATGTTGCTGGCAAGGTATTAAATCCTGGTGTTTATCAATTACCAACCGGCTCTCGTGTCGTGGATGCACTAACAATGGCTGGCAATCAATTACGTGGTGTTGATATTAGTGATATCAACTTAGCTAGATTATTAGTAGATGGTGAGCAGATTTTGGTAGGCACACCACCTGCGACAGTTGCAAAGAAAGCAGCCGCCAGGGTTACTAGCAACAATCCGCTTGACCTTAATCGAGCAACCGCCAGCCAACTCGATACCTTGCCTGGAATAGGACCAGTTACTGCGCAACGAATCCTGGATTATCGCGCCAAGGTTGGTCGAATCAACGCAGTAGAAGAGCTGAAGAAGATCTCTGGTTTGGGTGGGGCAAAATTCGAAGAGATCAAAAACTTACTTCGCGTGTAATTGATTACCGATTACTTGTAATCGCAACCGCACTTTGGTTAGGTGCGGCGATTATTGGTTTATTCCCCAATTTTAAACTTCTTGCCTTTGCCACTTTATTGCTGGCTGCACTTTATTTACGGCAAAAAATTTGGCTTATTCTAATTATTGCCGCACTTATTGGTGGCAGTTTAATGTCAATTCGCCAAGCAGCACTAGCAAATAATTTGGTTATCTCCTTATTTAATCAAAAGGTAGAGATTGTTGCTGAAATTAGAAGTGATCCACTGATTCGTGGCGGCAAAGTTTTCGGCTCAACAAAAATGCCAGATCAACAAAGTTTTCTTATTTCAGTGCAAAAAATTGATAATGTTGTAATTAACCTTCCCATGCGGATGCTGGTTCCGGTAGGTCAAAATCTGCACCTAAATCAGCAAATTAAAAGCTCAGTTAAGTTGATTAAAAGTAAAGAGGCGAAGGTAGCGGCGCTGGCAGTTGCAGCTTCAGAAATAGAGATCCTGGCCCAGCCAAAGCGACTCTTTTCAACTACCGATCAGATCCGCAGCTCCTTTAGATCACTTGTACCTAAAAGTGATCTCGGCTCCTTAATTCCTGGTTTGATTTTGGGGGATACCTCATTACAAAGTGAGGAGTTCACAATTGCAATGCGCCGAGTTGGCTTTTCACATTTAACAGCAGTAAGTGGTGCGAACTTTGCCTTAGTTGCTGGCTTTGTTTTATGGCTGATGCAATATTTAATTCGGTCTATCAGGACTCGCCTGATAATTACCGCAATTGTTTTAATTCTATTTATCTTTTTAGTAAGACCCACACCCTCAGTTTTGCGGGCTGCGGTAATGACCGCTGTCTTATTGGCGGCTAGGTATCGCGGTGATAACTCACTTGGATTACCTGCACTTGGCGCTGCAATTGGTTTATTGGTTTTACTTGATCCATTTCAGGCGATTGACCCTGGTTTTGCCCTTTCAGTATTAGCAACTGGTGGAATTTTGATTATGGCGCCTCATATGAGTAATTGGTTAGCAAAGCGAATTAAGTGGAGCTGGCTAGCTGAGGCTATTGCAATTCCAATTTCAGCTACCTTGTTTTGCACACCGGTAGTTGTTGCTTTATCTGGCCAGTTATCACTAATTACAGTGCCGGCTAATATTTTAGCTTCACCGGTAATTGGTCCAATCACCGTGATTGGTTTTGTCGCTGCCCTGTTCGCAGCGGTTCTACCTAATCTCTCCTCACTGCTTCTGCTCTTTACCTATCCGATGGCAGGCTGGATAGTTTGGCTTTGTAACCTTGGTGCATCCTTTGCGGTACTTAAATTCTCATCCACCTTATTTTTCAGCGCTTTGCTTTTAATCTTCACCGCCCTATTTTTAAAGCGAAAGTGGCGCCCCTTATTACTTATTGCAATCCTGCTTCTCTCTCATTTGACCTATACCAAGATTAGTTGGCCAGGTTCGGCTTGGCAGATTGCTAATTGTGATGTTGGCCAGGGAGATGCACTGGTAATCAATCTAAAAAAGAGTGATGCAATAGTGATTGATGTTGGTCCAGAGCCATCTTTAATTGATAACTGTCTACGCAGATTAGGAGTTAAACAAATCTCATTGCTGGTATTGACACATTTTCACGCCGATCATGTTGCGGGATTGGCTGGTGCAATTAAGAATCGTGATGTTAAACAGGTATGGATCACCAATAATTTACAGCCAACCGCTGCCTATGAAAGCTCAATCAATTTACTAGATAAAACAACGGTAAGACAGGTTGTTGCTGGTGAGCAGTTTCAAATAGCTGATAAGAAGATCTCAGTTTTATGGCCAGAAAGGTATCAAGGCAGCTTTGCATCCCTTCCGGGTGATGGCTCTGCCATAAATAACTCAAGCATTGCGTTACTGATCAAAACGACCAAGTTAAGTATTTTTGCTTCAGGTGATTTAGAGCCACCAGTTCAAGAGTTGTTAACCGTCAACCCACTTCTTTCACCAGTTGATATCTATAAGGTTGCACACCATGGCTCTGCTTATCAATACCTACCGATGCTCGATAAAATCAAACCATCGGTGGCGGTAATCAGTGTGGGTGCCGGAAATAATTATGGCCACCCATCGCCAGAGCTGATCGGTGAGTTTGAGAAAAGGGGAGTTAAGGTTCTGCGAACCGATAAATCTGGTGGGATTGCGATCGCCGCACCCAATAAGATCAGGGTTACGGGAAAAGATTGGTGGCGGATTCGGTGGGGTTAGTTTTAATCCAAGGTGCGGAAGGGTTACTTGCTGACCGCGCAATCACAAAAATTCTCGCTGCTAATCCGACTGCCACAACCACAACGCTCATCGCCGATGAGATAGAGGTTGGCATGATTACCGATTCACTTGCTCCATCACTATTTGGGGATGCTCGGATTGTGGTTATTAAAGAGATTCAAGATTTAACCGCTGAATGCAGTGATGAGATTATCGAGTATTTAGTTGATCCAGATGAGAGTTTAAATTTAATTTTATGGCACAAGGGTGGGGTTAAAGGCAAAGCTTTAGTTGATAAGGTCAAAAAAGCTGGTGCTGAAGTAATTGCGGCAGAGGCGATAAAAAAAGATAGTGATAAGGCTGAGTTTGTTCGCAGCGAGTTTAAAAGATTAGGTAGAAAGATCTCGACCGAAGCGGTGCAGGCATTAATTGATTCATTAGGCAGTGACCTTCGCGAATTAGGCGGTGCATGTTCACAACTTGCTAGTGATGTTTTAGATGGCAAAGTAATTGATGAGAATGATGTAGTTGCATATCAAAGAGGACGGATTGAAACTACTGGCTACGATGTTGCAGATGCGGTATTAGATGGCAAGACCGCTTTAGCCTTAATCTCGCTGCGAAATGCAATTAATACCGGAACCGATCCAGTTTTAATTGTCAGTGCAATTGCCGCATCTATTCGAACTATGGCTAAAGTTTCCGGCGCCTCTCGTGGCTTAAAATCCTATGATCTCGCCTCTCAACTTGGCTTACCGCCATGGCAGATAGATAAGGCTCGTCGGCAGTTAAGTGGTTGGAGTGAGAATGCATTGGCCCGATCAGTAATCACATTGGCGCAAGCTGATGCTGATATCAAGGGGGCGGCGGCAGATCCGGCATATGCACTGGAGCGAGCAATAATCACCATCAGTACCGCTCGTGGAAGTAAGTAAATACGCTCAGTTTGAGCCTAATCAAGTGCGCTGATACGATGCGCCTTCTGTAAAACTTACCTAATTAAATTTCAAGTGAAAAGGAACTCTATTCGTGGCAAATATTAAGTCGCAGATCAAGCGCATCCGCACCAACAATAAGGCGCAGGATCGTAACAAGGCGTACCGCTCAGCATTGAAGACAGCGATCCGTCGGTTCCGCGATGCAATAACAGCTGGCGATAAGAGCAAGATCACCGCTGAACTTCGTGATGCAAATCGATCATTGGATATGGCCGTTTCAAAGGGCGTAATCCATGCAAACCAAGCAGCAAATAAAAAGTCAGCGTTAGCTAAATTAGCTAACAAAGCTGGCGCACGTTAATTCACCAGTAAATTTAACGGCGTAGGGGCAAAGTAGCGATGCCTGCAATTGATTCAGCAAAAGCGCCACAACCGGCATCCACAAATCCAAATCAGATTCGTAATTTTTGCATTATTGCTCATATCGATCACGGTAAATCTACTCTGGCAGATCGCATGCTTGGAATCACCGGTGTTGTAGAAGATCGAAATATGCGAGCCCAGTACTTAGATCGCATGGATATTGAACGCGAACGCGGCATCACAATTAAAAGCCAAGCGGTAAGACTGCCTTGGAAATCTGGCATTGATAATCAAGATTACATATTAAATATGATCGATACACCAGGTCACGTAGATTTTACATATGAGGTATCGCGCTCACTCGCAGCGTGCGAAGGAGCAATCTTGTTGGTGGATTGCGCTCAAGGAATTGAGGCACAGACCTTAGCTAATCTCTATTTAGCAATGGAGAACAATCTAACCATTATTCCCGTACTAAATAAGATTGATCTACCAGCTGCTCAACCAGAGAAGTTTGCAATTGAGCTAGCAAAATTAATTGGTTGTGAACCCGAGGATTGTCTTCGTGTTTCTGGTAAAACTGGTGATGGCGTTGTAGAACTTCTTGATCAAATTGTTAAGTTAATTCCACCTCCAACTGGTGATGCAAAAGCTCCGACCAGAGCATTAATTTTTGACTCTGTTTATGATCTATATCGCGGCGTAGTTACCTATGTTCGAGTGGTAGATGGACACCTATCACCAAGAGATCAGATTCAAATGTTTTCAACAGGTGTCAGACATGAGATGTTAGAGGTTGGAGTTATCTCACCTGAACCAATTGCCAGCAAGGGATTGGGAGTTGGCGAGGTGGGTTACTTAATTACAGGTGTAAAGGATGTTCGCCAATCAAGAGTTGGTGACACTGTGACTACCTACAACAATCCAACTACAAATCCATTAGCTGGTTATAAAGATCCCAAGCCAATGGTTTTCTCTGGCCTATTTCCAATTGATGGTGCTGAGTATCCAATGCTTCGTGAGGCGCTAGATAAATTACAGTTAAATGATGCGGCCTTAGTCTTTGAACCAGAATCTTCGACCGCACTTGGTTTTGGTTTCCGTTGTGGTTTCCTGGGTCTTTTACATATGGAGATTGTGCGCGAGCGACTAGAACGTGAAGCGGGCTTAACCTTGATTTCTACTGCGCCGAGCGTGGTTTATAACGTGACGTTAGATAATGGTGAAAAGTTATTGGTAACAAATCCATCTGAGTATCCAGATGGCAAAATTGCAGAGGTATTAGAGCCAGTAGTGAAAGCAACAATTTTATCTCCTGCCGAATTCATTGGCAGCATCATGGAGCTTTGCCAACAACGGCGCGGAATATTAAAGGGCATGGATTACTTATCTGAGGATCGAGTTGAAATTCGCTACACCTTGCCGCTTGCTGAAATCGTCTTTGATTTCTTTGATAATTTGAAATCAAGAACTCGCGGATACGCCTCCCTTGATTATGAACCAACAGGTGAAGAGGCAGCGGATTTAGTGAAGGTAGATATTTTGCTTCAAGGCGAGAAGGTAGATGCATTTAGCCAGATAGTGCACCGCGACAAAGCGTATGCATATGGTGTGATGATGACCGAGAAACTGCGCGAGTTGATTCCACGCCAACAGTTTGAAGTACCTATTCAAGCTGCAATCGGTGCCAAGATCATTGCTCGTGAAAATATCAGGGCGATTCGGAAGGATGTTTTGGCTAAGTGTTATGGCGGAGATATCACGCGAAAACGTAAATTACTTGAGAAGCAAAAAGAGGGTAAGAAGCGAATGAAGATGGTTGGGCGAGTAGAGGTGCCACAAGAGGCGTTCATCGCTGCCTTAACAACTGATTCAGATAAGGCAAAAGAAAAGTAGTTAAGTGAATCTCTCATTTTACGTTCATATTCCATACTGCGTAAAACGTTGTGGTTACTGCGACTTTAATACCTACACTCCAGCAGAGCTACAGATCTCAGATGGCCTTTCCCAAATCTCTAACTCATATATTGATTTAGCCATTCAAGAGATTGAGCAAGCCAGGTTGCAGGTTGGTGAGGCAACTGTGCCGACCATCTTCTTTGGTGGTGGAACTCCCTCATTGATGGAGGCAGCTGATATTGCTCGGGTAATTACAAAGATTAAAAACTCCTTCCAGTTAAGTGATGATTGTGAAATTACATTAGAGACCAACCCAGACACGGTAGATAAACAGAAGCTAGCGGCTTTTAAGGAAGCCGGAATTAATCGAATATCTGTTGGCATGCAATCTGCAGTTGTGCATGTATTAAAAACTTTAGATCGAACTCATAACCCACAAAATTTGCAGCAGGTAACCCAATGGGCAAGTGAGGTTGGCTTTAAAGATATTTCGGTGGATTTAATTTACGGTACACCTGGTGAATCTCTAGCTGATTGGCAATTAAGTATTGATGCTGCATTGGCTCTTCCAATTAATCACATCAGCGCGTACGCCTTGATTGTGGAAGAAGGTACCAAACTGGCCAATGGGATTAAACGTGGTGAAATTGGGAATGTCGATGATGATTTAACCGCTGAAAAGTATTTAATGGCGGATCAGGCATTTTCAAATGCTGGATTTACTTGGTATGAGTTAAGTAACTGGAGCAAGCCAAATGGTGAGAGCAAACATAACTCTGCTTACTGGTTAAATCACAATTGGTGGGGAGTGGGCCCAGGAGCACACTCACATATAGATGGAAAACGTTGGTGGAATGTTAAGCATCCAAATTTGTACAAGACAAAAATAACAAATAGCGAGTCTCCAGTATTAGATCAAGAGATATTAGAGCCAATTCAAGTTGAGAGTGAGCGGTTAATGCTCTCAATTAGATTACCAAGTGGTGTACGCAAAGATTCACTTTCTACTGAGCAATTAAAGATTTTGCAGCCCTATGTAGATAGTGGTGCATTAGATATTAAGAATTGGGGCGCAGGAAGTGTGAGTTTGAGTTTAAGTGGGCGCTTAATTGCAGATCGAATCGTGCGTGAAATACTTCTGTAGTACGGTGGGGTTATGAGTTACAACATTCTCTCTGGCGCCTTGGCCATGATCTTCCTAATTGCGGGCTTAAGCAAAATTTCTGGCAGCAATGCGGGCTTATCAGGTACTCGAGATTTAGGTATCAAGGATTTTGTCGCAAGATTAATTGGAGTCGTAGAAGCTGTAGCGGCGATTGGTTTAATCTGGGGATTACGTTATCCAGCAGATGCAATTGGTTGGTACGCCGCAGGAACGTTATGGGTAACCATGGGAGTTGCAATCTTTGCTCACTTTAGAGCAGAGAAACTTAGAACCGCCTTTCCAGCCTTTCTTTTATTCTTTTTAACAACTGTATTGATGGTAATCAAGTAAGTATGCAACACAGGCAATTAGCGATATTACGTGCGATTGTTGAAGATTACGTCGCAACTGAGGAGCCGGTAGGTTCTAAAACCTTAGCGGCTAAACATGGCTTGGGCGTATCGCCAGCAACTATTCGTAATGAGATGGCGGTGCTTGAAGAGGCTGGCTTAATCTCACAACCTCATACAAGTGCAGGTCGAATTCCAACCAATAAGGGTTACCGAGTATTTGTTGATAAATTGGCAACGGTTAAACCATTATCAGGTGCAGAACGCAAAGCTATTGAAACCTTTTTAGATGGTGCAACTGATCTAGATGATGTCATTTCCAGAACTGTCAGGTTATTGGCGCAAGTGACTAAGCAGGTAGCGGTAGTGCAATACCCCGCTATGACTCGAGCCAAGGTAAGACACATCGAATTGGTATTACTTTCACCAACTAGAGTGATGATGGTTTTAATTACCGATGCAGGTCGAGTAGAGCAGCGAATGATTGAATTACCATTTGATATTAGCGAAGCTGCACTATCTGACTTGCATAAAAAACTTAACTCATTGATAGCAAATCAAGTTTTATCAAATGTGGCTAGCAAGATTGAGGGCTTAACCGCTAACTCACGAGGCAATGCCCGTGCAAATGATGTAACAATTATGGCAACCTTGATTGAGATGGCGGTTGAACATCCAGAGGAGAGGGTGGTTTTAGCTGGTACCTCTAATTTAGCTAGGGCTAATCAGGATTTAAATAAGAGTATGCACCCAATTCTTGAAGCACTAGAGGAGCAGGTTGTGTTGCTGCGACTGTTATCTGATGCCGATACATCGGTGAAGGTTTTAATCGGTGAGGAACAAAATGAGAAATCCTTGCGTTCAACTAGCTTGGTAAGTGTTGGGTATGGAGATCTAGGTGCGATGGGAATTATTGGACCTACTCGAATGGATTACACAGCCTCAATGAGTGCGGTAAATGCAGTCGCTAATTATGTTGGCAGATTTTTAGTGGAGAACAAGTAATGGCTGATCTTTATCAATTATTAGGTGTTGATCGTGATGCTAGCTTTGATGAGATAAAAAAAGCGTACCGTCACTTGGCTCGCACATTACATCCAGATGTAAATCCAGATCCGGCGATGGCGGATAAATTTAAAGAGATCACTGCAGCTTATGAGGTACTTAGTGATCCTGATAAGAGACAAAATTACGATATTGGTGGCAGCGGTTTTGGTGGCGGATTTGGCAATGCCAACTTTGGTTTCGGCGACATTATGGATGCATTTTTTGGCGGCGGCGGGCAACGTGGTCCAAGGCCCAGAACTCGTGCTGGCCAAGATGCCTTAATCAGAGTTGAGGTTGATTTAATGGAGGCAACCTTTGGTTGTGACCGTGATTTAAATATTGAAACCGCTATTGCTTGCTCAAAATGTAATGGCACAGGATGTGCAAATAACAGCAAACCAAGTACCTGTGGGATCTGTAAGGGCCGCGGTGAAACACAGCAGGTTGCTCGTTCAATTCTCGGTCAGGTTATGACTTCTCGTCCATGTAACAACTGTGGTGGTTTTGGTTCTGTGATTACCGATCCATGCAGTGAGTGTGCTGGTGATGGTCGAGTTAGATCACGAAAGAGCATCCCAGTAAAGATTCCGGCAGGAGTTGAAACTGGTAATCGAATCCAATTATCTGGTCAAGGAGAGGTCGGTCCCGGAGGCGGTCCTTCCGGAGATCTATATGTTGAAATTGTTGAGCTACCTCATGAGTTTTTAGTAAGAGAGCAGAGCAACTTACATATCTCAATTGCTATTCCATTTACATCTGCTGCAACTGGAACAAAGGTAAAAATTCCCACCTTAGATGGCGAGCAAACCCTTGAAATTAAAGAGGGAACAAATAGTGGCGAGACGGTGATCTTAAAAGGTTTAGGTGTTACAAAGCTTCGCGGATCTGGGCGCGGTGATTTAATCGCTCATATTGAGGTTCAAACACCAAATAGGTTGAACAAGGAGCAATCTGAGTTGTTAAAGCGATTTGCCCAGTTACGGGGAGATGCACCGGACAAGGTAATTGTTCACACTCACAAAGATGAGGGCTTCTTTGGGCGCGTGCGAAATGCATTTCGCTGATGCTTTCTCTCTTTTTTGTTGATCAGCTTGGTACGGGAAGTACGCAAGAGTTAGAAGGAGATGAAGGCCATCACGCAGTTAAGGTGATGCGTCTACAAATTGGTGAAGAGATCAAAATTGCCGATAAATCAGGTAATTGGGTTAGCGGTGCAATTACTGAAGTAGGTAAGAAAAGTTTAAAAATTGATATCGCACAGCGAGGTAGCGCTCAATACTTAAAGCCAGAGCTAATTGTTGTGCAAGCGGTTACTAAATCCGATCGCATCAAGGAGATGCTCGAGTTACTAACTGTTGCTGGGGCAGATCGGATAATTCCTTGGCAAGCAGAGCGCTGCATAAGCAAGTGGCAGAGTGATTCAGCAAATAAGTGGTCAATAGCGATTAAAGAGGCAGCAAAACAAGCGCGGCGGGTGAGGTTACCGGAATTAGCTGATGCGGTAACAACAAATCAGCTACTCAACTTATTTCAGGCAGGTGATCAGATAATTACTTTGCATGAAGTTGCTAAATCAAATATCTCGCAGTTGAAGTTTGCTGCTGATACAAAGCGGATTTTCCTAGTAATCGGTCCCGAGGGTGGAATTTCTGATAATGAGATTGATCAATTAATTGCAGCGAAAGCGGTTACAGTTCGAATGGGTGAGAATGTACTGCGATCGGCGCATGCAGGCTTTGCAGCCCTTTCAGTGGTTCAAACTTTGATTGGCCGGTGGTAGCTATGAGTGAACAGAGTTGCTTGTTTTGCAAAATAGTCGCTGGCGAAATTCCCGCATCCATTGTTGCAAAAACAGATCGTGTCACCGCATTTCATGACATTACACCGCAGGCACCAACCCATCTATTGATAATTCCAAATCAGCACTTTGCCACAATGGCTGAGGTAGCGGTGGCAGATCCAAAGTTGGTTGGAGAGATAGTTGCCCTTGCCGATCAGATTGCCAAAGAGATTGGGTTAGATAGTTATCGAAGTAATATCAATACCGGCGCCGGAGCGGGGCAATCAGTGTTTCACGCTCATTTACATCTATTGGGTGGGCGCGCTTTCGCTTGGCCACCTGGATAAATATACAATTATCCACAATGGACCCCAGAGTTATTAAATTACCAGCTGCCTTTTCCATGGTGGCACTAGTAGGCCCAAATGATTCTTACTTTCGAATTTTAGAGAACCGTTTTCCAGATCTAGCGATCACTATTCGAGGCAATGAGATTTATGTTAAAGGCGAAGATGATCAGGTTAAGCAATTTTCTGACCTTGTAGAAGAGTTAATTGCAATCTTGCGCGGTGGCCAAAATCTAAATGAGGATATGGTCATGCGATCTGTTTCAATGGTTAAGCAGGATCCGACGCAGCATCCAGCAGAGGTTTTAACTTTAAATATTTTAAGTAATCGCGGTAAAACAATTAGACCTAAAACTGTAAATCAGAAAAAGTATGTTGATGCCATTGATTTAAACACAATTACCTTTGGAATTGGTCCTGCTGGCTCTGGAAAAACATATTTGGCAATGGCAAAAGCGATTCAAGCCCTGCAATCAAAACAGGTTAATCGAATAATTTTAACTAGGCCGGCAGTTGAAGCGGGAGAACATCTGGGCTTCTTGCCTGGATCATTAAATGAGAAAATTGATCCATATCTGCGTCCATTATTTGATGCCCTGCATGACATGATTGATCAAGATGCGATTCCCAGATTGATGAGCACCGGAGTAATTGAGGTAGCTCCACTTGCATACATGCGAGGCCGAACTTTAAATGATGCATTTATAATTTTAGATGAGGCTCAAAATACAACACCAGAGCAGATGAAGATGTTTTTAACGAGATTGGGATTCGGTTCAAAGATGATTATTACCGGCGATACAACGCAGGTAGATCTACCAAATCATGCAAAATCTGGATTAAAGGTGGTTCAAGATATCTTGGTAGATATTCCAGATATCTCCTTTATTCACCTAACTGCAGAGGATGTAGTACGAAATAGATTAGTTGGCGAGATCGTTACCGCATACGGAGCCTGGGATGAGAATTTAGCAAAAACCACCTTTCCAATTCGCAGCGAGAAGCGGTGATCTGTAATAAAAATTGAATTAGAAAATATTTCTGATTACAAATGTGATGAATCAGGCCTAATTTCGGTGGCAGATTACGCGCTTTCGATTATGCAGGTTCATCCCGATTGTGAACTGAACATTCGCTTGGTAACTGAACCAGAGATTACTGAGTTACATATTAAATGGATGGATCTGCCAGGTCCAACCGATGTGCTCTCATTTCCGATGGATGAGGTAAAGCCAAACTCAAAATCAAATGGCCCAGGAATAGTTGGAGATATCGTTTTATGTCCGGCATTTGCAGAACGTAATGAGAAGCAAAGTTTGACCAAGGAGCTTGAACTATTGACGGTACATGGCGTGCTTCATCTACTTGGCTTTGATCATGCAGAGGCAAAAGAGGAAGAGTCAATGTTTAAGTTACAAGATGAGCTTCTAGAAAAATGGAGAGCAACTCGATGACGATCACAAATCTACTTCTGATTATCAGCTTGCTCTTATTTGCTGGCTTCTTGGCTGGTAGCGAATCTGCTTTAACCTCATTATCTAGGCGATTAATTGAAGAGATAATCGAAAGCAAACCTAGGTATGCCAAACCTTTTCAGAAGTTAATTGATAACCCTTCTAGATATCTAAATGTTTTGCTCTTAGTAAGAAAGGGCTGCGAGTTAACAGCAACCGTCTTGGTTGCAGATTATGCAATTACTAGTGATAACAGTAATTTCCTGGTGTTGGCCTCTGTCGTCGTAATTATGTTGGCGATTTCATATGTTGTAGTAGGCGTGGGCCCGCGCACCTTAGGTAAGCAACATGCGGTTAAGTGGGCCAGAGCGGCGGTCGTAACCGCTGATTTACTTGCAAAATTACTTGGGCCATTAACCAATCTTTTGATTGCAATTGGAAATGCCCTAACACCCGGACGTGGCTTTAAATCTGGTCCATTTGCCAGCGAGGCGGAGTTTAGAGATTTAGTTGATCAAGCAAGTGAGAGTGGATTTGTCGAAGAGTCTGAGCGAGAGATGATTCACTCAGTATTTGATCTTGGTGACACTTTGGTGCGAGAGCTAATGGTGCCTCGTACTGAGATGGTCTGGATTGAATCTGGAAAGACATTACGTCAAGGTTTATCGCTAGCGCTGCGATCTGGTTTTACCAGAATTCCAGTAATTTCTGAGAGCTTAGATAATGTAATTGGTATCGCATATGTTAAAGATTTAGCTAAGCGTGTTCATGAACACCATGAGGCAGAGCAAAATGAGAATGTTGAAGAGCACTTGCGTAAAGCGACCTTTGTGCCAGAGACAAAAACCGCCGCTGATCTATTAAAGGAGATGCAATCAGATCAGATTCATATGGCAATTGTTGTTGATGAGTACGGTGGAACTGCGGGCTTAATTACAATTGAGGATATTTTAGAGGAGATCGTTGGCGAGATTGCCGATGAGTATGATGATGATGAGACTGAAGAGATTGAATGGCTCTCTGAGGATCGTGCCCGAATCTCTACACGATTACATGTTGAGGATTTTGCACAACAATTTAAATCTGAGTTTTCACCTGATGAGGTTTCAGATGTAGATACGATTGGTGGCTTAATCGCTAAACAACTTGGCCGCGTGCCAATTCCCGGAAGCACCATCACCGTTCCAGGCTGGAAATTAACCGCTGAAAGACCTGCTGGCAGAAGACATCGAATCATTACAGTTCTAGCGGAGCGAGTAACAGAGGCAAGTGAAGTGATTGATCACTTATAGAATTACCGCATGCGCATAGTTAGATTCTCTGCTCCTGCCGATCTTGGTGTTGGGAGTGATCCATTATTTGGCTTACTAAATGAGTCAGATTCGATTTTAATTTTAAAGGGTGATCCAATCTATGCCGGGATTACGCCAATTGATAAGACGGTTGATTTGGCAGATGTTCGCCTATTAGCTCCGGTGATTCCGCGCAGCAAGGTTGTTTGTATTGGTAAAAATTACGCCGACCATGCAGCAGAGATGAATTCTGCGGTACCGGAAGAGCCAATAATTTTTATTAAACCAAATACTGCAGTAATTGGTCCAAATGAGATTATTCAATGGCCAAGAATGAGTGAGCGGGTAGATTTTGAAGCAGAGCTTGCAATTGTGATTGGCAGAATATGTAAAGAGGTGCCAGCAGCTAAAGCTAATGATGTGATCTTTGGCTACACCCTCGCTAATGATGTAACTGCCCGAGATCTACAGAAAAAGGATGGTCAGTGGAGTCGTGCCAAAGGCTTTGACACCTTTTGTCCCTTGGGGCCATGGATTGAAACGGAGTTTGTTCCTGGAAATCAGAGGATAACTGCAACATTAAATGGCGAGATCAAGCAATCCGCCACCTTAGATTTAATGATCTTTAAGATTCCACAAATTATTGAGTTTGTTACAAATGTCATGACCTTGTTACCTGGTGATGTAATTCTTACCGGAACCCCTGCCGGAATCGCACCTATGCCAGCTGGATCAACAATTACTGTGGCGATTGAAGGTCTTGGCGCTTTAACCAATAAGGTTTCTACTCGTGGCTGACAAATCTCAAGTAAGAGTTAGATTCGCACCATCGCCAACTGGTGATCTACATGTTGGAAATATCCGCACCGCTTTATTTGATTGGGCGTATGCACGTCATACAAATGGAAAATTAATTTTTAGAATTGAAGATACAGATCGAGAGCGCGTAACAGATCAGTACATCCAGGCGGCAATAGATACGTTGAAGTGGTTAGGTTTAAATTGGGATGAGGGTCCTGAGGTTGGTGGCGAGTATGGACCTTATTTACAATCTCAACGTCTAGATATTTACGCCGAATGGGCACAAAGGTTTTTAGATAATGGTGATGCCTATCATTGTTACTGCAGTGGCGAGGAGCTAGAGGAGCGCCGGCAGTTACAGATGAAGAATAATCAAGCACCTGGCTACGATGGCAAGTGCCGCGATCTTTCAAATACCCAAATTGATCAGTTTAAATCTGCTGGTCGCAAAGCTGTAATTCGTATGAGAATGCCACAAGGGGAAACTGTATTTACAGATGCAATTCGTGGTGAGGTTAAGTTTGAACATCTATATGTTCCAGATTTTGTATTGGCACGAGCTGATGGATCACCCTTATATACATTGGCGGTTGCAGTTGATGATGTTTTGATGAAGATTACCCATGTGTTACGTGGTGAGGATTTACTCTCATCGACGCCAAGGCAGATTCGGGTGTACCAAGCAATGGGTGTGCCAGAGAGTGATTATCCAATTTTTGCTCACCTACCATTTGTGATGGGTCAAGATAATGCCAAGTTATCAAAGCGAAATGGCGAGGTCTCAATCGCCTGGTATCGCGAACATGGCTTTTTGCCAGAGGCGATCTGTAACTACCTAGCACTGCTTGGTTGGTCACCTGGTGATGATAAAGAAAATATCACAATGAAAGAGTTGGTTGAGTTGTTTACCGTCGAGCGAGTAAATAGCAGCCCTGCAAGATTTGATATGAAAAAGCTAGAGGCAATCAATGGCGACAAGATCAGGGCGCTAACTCAAGCTGAATTTTTACAGTGGGCACTGCCATTTTTAACCCAGGCAAAGGTAATTTCTGGCACAACTGAAGAGATAGATTTAGTGAAGGCAGCGTT
>WLHY01000069.1 GCA_009702465.1 Actinomycetota bacterium | reverse complement strand
GGAATTACCGCCTTTGCCTACGAGACAGTTGAAGTAAATGGCACATTGCCTTTACTTGCACCAATGTCTGAGGTGGCCGGTCGCATGTCAATTCAAGTTGGCGCCACAGCTCTTGAAGCAAGCAAGGGTGGACGAGGAGTACTGCTTGGCGGAGTTCCTGGTGTTCGTCCTGGCAAGGTTGTTGTAATTGGTGGCGGAGTTGTTGGTGTTGCAGCTGCAACTATCGCCCATGGCATGCGCGCTGATGTAAGTATCTTTGATTTAGATTTACCGCGTTTGGCACAGATTGATCAATTATTTAAGGGACAGGTAAAAGGTATTGCCTCATCTGCTTATGAGATCGAGCGCGAGGTAATGGCAGCCGATCTAGTAATTGGTGCGGTTCTAGTTCATGGTGCTAAGGCGCCAAAGTTAGTAAGTAATGCACTAGTTAAAAAGATGAAGCCAGGATCGGTTTTAGTAGATGTTGCAATTGATCAAGGTGGCTGCTTCGAGGATTCCAAAGCAACAACACATGCCGATCCAACATTTCGAGTACACAACTCAATCTTTTACTGCGTTGCAAATATGCCTGGTGCTGTTCCTGCAACCTCTACCTACGCACTGGCTAACGCCACAATTAAGTATGGGTTAGCAATTGCCAATAAGGGTTGGCAGAAGGCGATCGCTGATGATCCCAATCTGGCCAAGGGGCTAAATGCACATGAAGGCAAAATTACCTACGAGGCTGTTGCACAAGCCCATAATCTGTAGTAATTTCCGTTCTAGGTCATGAGTCTCAGTTTCTAGCCCCGGCTAACTGAGCGGCAACCCTCCACCGCGGTGGGGTGCTCCGGGTGAAGACCTGGCAGATTGCAAAGTGCAATGTGCAAGTGCGGATAAGTTGATTTGATTCTCAATCAGATAATTCATCCGGCTATTAGCAGATAGAGGGAGTACTTCCATGCAGAAAAAATTAAAAAAGGTGGGGTTGGCATTGCCAATTCTCCTGCTTGCAGCATCTTTGAGCGCATGCTCATCAGAGGCTACCGATACTTCAGCATCAGCTTCATGTACACCAGCTGATCTAAAGACTGTTACAGCTAATACCTTAACCATCGCCACTGGCGAGCCTGCATTTCCACCATGGGTTGAGGATGATGCACCAGAGTCAGGTAAGGGTTTTGAGGCAGCTGTTGCATACGCAGTAGCGGCACAACTTGGTTACACAAATGATCAGGTTAAGTGGATTCGCACCACATTTGATGGCGCAATTGCACCAGGACCAAAGGATTTTGACTTCAATATCCAGCAATACTCAATTACTGATGAGCGTGAGCAAGTTGTTGATTTCTCATCTGCTTACTACAAGTCAAACCAAGCAATTGTTACCTTCAAGGGAAGCAAGATTGCATCAGTTAAATCAATTGCAGATTTAGTTGCCGCAAAGGCAAAGCTTGGTGCAGCTGTTGCATCAACCTCACTAGATGCAGTTGAGAGCGTATTAGGACTGAAGGCTTCAGTGTTTAATGACAACGCCGCAGCTGTGGCAGCGCTAAAGAACAAGCAGATTGATGGAATTGTGGTTGATCTTCCAACCGCCTTCTACCTATCAGCTGTTGAAGTTGATGGCGGATTAATCGCTGGTCAGTTTAAGAATGTAGATGGTGCTGATAAGGGTGCTGGTCTACTTCTTGCTAACGGGTCTCCAATCACCGCTTGTGTTACCGGCGCAGTTGATGCACTTCGTGACAATGGCCAATTAGCTGCCATTGAAACAGAGTGGTTAACCGCATCTGCTGGTGCACCAGTTCTGGAATAAGTTAAGAAAATAAGAGAGTAAAGAAGAGTAAGAGATGAAAAATGAGGCTAGCCGGGAAGACTCGGCTAGCCAATTTAATGGCGAAAACTCCCAGAGTAAATATGATTTTGGTGGGAAGTGGCAGCCAAGTGAGTTAGAGCTAGCTCGGCGCGCAGCACGTGCTAAACGAAACAAGCGCAGCGCCATAATTGCAGCGCTCTCTAGTTTTTTTGTTTTAGGTGGATTGGCGGTAATTGCCGTTACCTCACCAGGTTGGAAGTTGCTCTCCGATACATTTTTTAAATGGGCTTACGGAGTAGAGGTTCTTCCTAAAATTTTATTGGGCTTTATTACAAATATCACCCTCACAACTATCGCCACAATTTGCGTCGCCTTCTTTGGTTTATCCATCGCCTTGGTTCGCACCTCAAAGGCACCTGCCTTAACCCCATTTCGAATTTTGGCAACAGTTTATGTTGATGTATTTCGCGGCATCCCAATGTTGCTGGTCATTCTCTTAGTTGGCTTTGGAGTTCCAGCTCTGCAAATTCAGGGATTAACAAATAATGTGCTGATTCTCGGCTTAACCGCGGTAATCATTACCTACACCGCATATGTCGCAGAGGTAATCAGAAGTGGAATTTTATCTATTCATCCATCTCAACGAGCGGCTGCTAGATCATTAGGTTTAAATTATGTTCAAACGATGCGCCATGTAATTTTGCCCCAAGCCTTTCGCCGTGTGACACCACCACTATTAAATGATTTAGTCGCCTTAATCAAAGACACTGGCTTGGTCTCAATTTTAGGTGTAACAGATGCGGTTCGAGCCGCACAGATCGCCTCCTCTCGATCCTTTAATTACACACCATATGTGATGGCAGCAATTGTCTTTTTGTTGATCACAATTCCACTTACTAGATTTACAGATCGCACCCTTCGCAAATCAATTGAACAGCAAAATGCACAGGGCCTAGCATGAGTAATTCAGTTCTTGAGATCTCAAAGTTACGTAAATCCTTTGATACCGAGTTAGTTCTTGAGGATATTTCAATCAAGGTACCAGAACACACCGCCACCGTATTTATTGGCGCTTCTGGCTCTGGCAAATCAACCCTGCTTCGATGCATTAATTTATTGGAACCAATTGATGATGGTGTCATCAAATTAGATGGTGAAGAGATCACCGATGTTGAGATTAATCCCGATGAGGTACGCCGCAAGATCGGGATGGTTTTTCAAGCCTTTAATCTATTTCCCCACATGAGTGTTTTAGAGAATATTATTTTGGCACCAATGCGGGTCAAGGGCAGCTCACGTGATCAAGCAGTTGATCAAGCAGAGAGCTTACTTAAGCGATTTGGTTTGCTTGATAAGGCTCATCAATACCCAGATCGATTAAGCGGTGGGCAGCAACAACGAGTTGCCATTATTCGCTCACTTGCATTAAATCCGCGACTTCTACTTTTAGATGAGATCACCTCCTCACTAGATCCAGTTTTAGTAAATGAGGTTTTAAAGACAGTTCGTGATCTAAAGGCTGAAGGAATGACCATGGTGCTAGCTACCCATGAGATGGGCTTTGCTAAGCAGGTGGCTGATGAAGTCTGCTTCTTAAAGGATGGCCGAATTTTAGAGTGGGGAACACCTGATCAAATTTTAAATAAACCGCAAGAGCGTCAAACGCAGGAGTTTTTAAAGCAGGTCAATGAGGCTGGCCGGTTGTAATAGGTGAGCAACTCCTTTGAGATTACGGCAGGTGCAACACCAGTAATTTTGCACATACCGCACTCAGCAAGAGAGATTCCATCATCGGTGCGCGGTGATATTTTATTAAGTGATCAACAGTTAATCGCTGAATTAAATGAGATGACCGACTCCTCCACCGAGGAGTTAGCGTTAGCAGCGGTTGATATGTTGCCAAGTAAACCTTGGATCTTTGCAAATAAATTATCAAGATTGGTAATTGATCCAGAGCGTTTTCCCGATGAGCGCGAGGTAATGAATCAGGTTGGTATGGGTGCGGTTTATCTGCGCACATCAACTGGTGATCAACTTCGCAATCCTGATTTTGATCCAAGTAATTTAATCAATCAGTACTTCAAGCCGTACGCAGATGCATTCACTAATCTGGTAGCCGACCTATTGAAACAATATGATCGAGTCACCATTATCGATGTTCACTCTTATCGTGCTAGTCAGCATAAAAATGCGGTTAATCATGGTCAGGCAAGGCCACCGATGTGTATTGGTACCGATCACTTTCATACTCCGCAACGGCTGACCGATATTGCTAAAGAGTGCTTTGCACCGTTGGGTGAGGTGGTGCTTAATCAACCTTACGCCGGCACCTATGTACCGCTAGATTTTTATGAAAAGGATGCTCGGGTTTTATCAATCATGATGGAGTGCCGAGCCGACCAGCTGTTAAATCCTGATCTAAGCCGCCACGAGGGGTTTAACCGAGTTGCCAGCGGTCTATCTGCATTAATCGCCCGATCAAATTCTTTTTAATGACCTCTAGACAAATATAAAAAAGTTGTTTATCTTTAGCGCAGGTCATGAGTCTCAGTTTCTAGCCCCGGCTAACTGAGCGGCAACCCTCCACCACGGTGGGGTGCTCCGGGTGAAGACCAGGTCGATAGCAAGGTGCCATCGGCAAGTGTGGGTCGCTAAAACTATTTAGGGCACATCCCTAATTATTTTCGCCCCCCTTAACAAGGAGGTTGCATTGTCATACTCATTTGAAACCCAACAAATTCATGCTGGTCAAGTTGCTGATCCAACTACTGGTGCTCGCGCACTTCCGTTGTATCAAACAACCGCTTATCAATTCCGCGATACCAAGCACGCCGCCGATCTTTTTGGTTTGGCTGAGCTAGGAAATATTTACACCCGCATCATGAATCCAACGCAGGATACGGTGGAGCAACGAATTGCCGCACTTGAAGGTGGCGTAGCTGCCTTATTGCTGGCATCAGGCTCGGCTGCCACAACATTTGCCATATTGAATGTGGCAGAGGCTGGCGACCACATTGTCTCTTCACCATCTCTTTACGGTGGAACTTACAATCTATTCCATTACACGCTTCCAAAATTTGGCATTGAGGTTACCTTTGTCGATAACCCAGATGATCCAGAGTCTTGGCGAAAAGCGGTAAAGCCGAATACCAAAGCATTTTTCGGTGAAACTATCGCTAATCCAAAAAATGATTTATTAGATATTGAAACTATCGCCAAGATTGCACATGAGAATGAGGTGCCATTAATTGTTGATAACACAGTTGCGACACCTTATTTAATTAGGCCAATTGAGTGGGGCGCAGATGTGGTTGTTCACTCAGCCACAAAGTTCCTTTCCGGCCATGGAAATGCCGTAGT
>WLHY01000068.1 GCA_009702465.1 Actinomycetota bacterium | reverse complement strand
TCACGCGATGCAGCTAATGGATGTGGCAGCTTTAGAAAAACAGTATCGATTACCTGATCTCCGAGCAGGATTAGATCTAAATCAATTATTCGTGGCCCCCAGCGCACATCACGCACTCGTCCCATCTGATCCTCAATTGCTAGCAACTCCTTTAACAATTGTTCTGCAGGCAGTGTTGATTGAGCAACTACAACCGCATTTATAAAATCATCTTGCGCCGGCCCACCCACTGGTTTAGTTTCAAAGTAGGGTGAAACAATTAATTCACCAAGCATCGCCTCTAACTTGGTAATTGCAATATCTAAATTTAATCTGCGATTTTCCAGGTTTGAACCCAGCGCAATAACCGCCTTCATCGCTTGCGCTTTACCGTAACAATGACATCATCAAATTCAATTCCTAATGGCGCCTGTGGCTTATGAACCTTCACCTTAACCTTTTCAACCAACGGAAAATCCTTTAACACCTCAGCTGCAATTGATTCAGCAACTGTCTCAATCAAATTCACTGGTTCAGCTTGAATGTGACGGACAACAAGAGTCGCAACATCTGCGTAATTAACTGTCTTACTTAAATCATCCTTTAGCTTCTCTAGATTTAAGGAGAGCTTCACATCAACTACAAATTTTTGTCCGGTGGCTCGCTCCTCGGTGTAAACACCATGAAAGCCAGTTGCGGTAATTCCGGTAATCGATATTGAATCGCTCATTTACGAAGCCTATCGATAACGGCGATCGCATCACGATGTGGTTTTACTGAGTGAGTACGCACTCCCCAAATATTTAATCGGGCTAGCTCTGCGGTTAATGCGATGCTAGCTGACTCGCGATCATCAGCATTCTTTGCATTTACTAGCTCTCCTAAAAATCGTTTGCGGGAGGCGCCAATTAAAATCGGATAACCGAGTAATTGAAATCTCTCAATGTTTTGCAATATCTGCCAATTATGTTCTGGCTCTTTAGCAAATCCAATTCCTGGATCTAAAATAATTTGTTCTGCTTGAACCCCCGCTTTAATTAATTCGGTGATTCGATCATCCAATTCATCCTTGACCTCTTTAACCACATCTTTATAGATCGCTTTGCTCTGCATATCCTTTGACTCACCACGCCAGTGCATCACTATGTACTGCACCTTGGGATTTGCGGCAATTAATTGCGCCATCTTGTCATCAGCTAAACCACCACTAACATCATTAACATAAGTAGCACCCGCTGCAATCGCCTGCCGTGCTACCTCTGCCCTTGTTGTATCAACACTAATTACTGCGCCATCCTTTATTAACTCGGTGATTACTGGAATTACTCGCTTTAGCTCCTCAGCCTCTGTAACTCGATCCGCACCTGGTCTAGTTGATTCACCACCAACATCAATGATGTCTGCACCTTCGGCAATTAATCGGCGCCCCTGCGTTATCGCATCCTTTGGATCTAAAAACTTTCCGCCATCGGCAAAAGAATCTGGCGTTACATTTAATACGCCAAGAACCAAGGTGCGTTCCATAATTTTTCTACCTAGATTGATTAATTAATGAGATTGCTTCAGCACGGGTAGCTGGATTCATTAATTGACCTCGAACTGCAGAGGTAGTTGTTCTTGCCTGTGATTTTCTAACTCCACGCATTGACATACATAGATGTTCACAATCAATAATCACAATCACACCACCCGGTTGCAGAATTTCCACCAACGCATCCGCAATTTGAGAGGTTAACCGCTCTTGAACTTGTGGCCGGCGGGCATATAAATCAACTAATCGAGCAAGCTTTGATAAGCCGGTGATGCGACCGCTTTCACCAGGTATGTAACCAATATGTGCAAGACCATGAAATGGAGTTAGATGATGTTCGCAATGAGAGAAGACTTCGATTTCACGCACGATTACTAACTCTTGATGACCAATATCAAAGGTAGTTGTTAAAACATCAGATGGTTTTTGCCACAAGCCAGCGAAGTTCTCTTTAAATGCTTTCGCTACCCGCTTTGGCGTATCTTTTAAACCATCTCGATTTGGATCCTCACCAAGAGCTAAAAGTAATTCAGTAATAGCCTTTTCAGCACGCGCCTGATCAAACTCATTCTTAGCACCACCATCATGTGGCCCCATTGAAAGTGAGTTGATATCACTCATCAGTTGCAGGCTTTTTTGCTGCAGCTTTCTTTGCCGGTTTTTCTACCGCTTTGTCAGCTGGCTTCTCAACAACCTTCTCTTTAATCTTTGCTGGTTTTAACGCAACCGGCGGCAAGGTAGATGGCACACGTAACTTTGAACCGGTCCAAGCCGCACGCTTCTTAACCTTCTTTACCTTTTTAAATACCGCTTCAATCTCCTCTTTATTTAATGTCTCTTTCTCAAGCAACTCATTAACTAGACCATCCAAAACATCTCGGTTGGCAACCAAAATATCAAAGGCCTCTTGATGTGCATTCTCAATCATTAATCTAATTTCAGTATCAACAATCGCAGCAACATTCTCAGAGTAATCACGTTGATGTCCATAATCTCGACCTAAGAATGGTTGTGAGTCAGAGATACCTAATTTAATTGCACCAAGAGTTTCAGTCATTCCATACTGAGTAACCATTGCGCGAGCTAGATTTGTCGCCTTCTCAATATCATTTGATGCACCTGTAGTTGGATCGTGGAAGATTAACTCTTCAGCAGCTCGTCCACCCATTGTGTAAGCAAGTTGATCTAACATCTGATTTCTAGTTACTGCGTACCGATCCTCATCAGGTAAAACCATTGTGTAACCAAGCGCTCGGCCGCGCGGCATGATGGTGACTTTATGAACTGGATCGGTATGAGGTAGTGCATGTGCAACTAATGCGTGGCCGCCCTCGTGGTAAGCGGTAATTCTGCGCTCTTCCTCTGTCATTAACCGTGATTGTTTTTGTGGTCCAGCCATTACTCGATCAATCGCTTCATCTAAATCATTGTTACCAATTACTTTGCTTCCTTGGCGAGCTGCAAGAAGTGCTGCCTCATTCAATACATTTGCTAAATCAGCACCGGTAAATCCAGGGGTGCGCTTTGCATATGATGCAAGATCAATATTTTTTGCAATTGGTTTATTTTTTGCATGGACTGCCAAAATTGCTGCTCGACCCTTTAGATCGGGACGATCTACTGGAATCTGTCGATCAAATCTGCCTGGTCGTAACAATGCTGGATCTAAAACATCTGGCCGGTTACTTGCCGCAATTAATATAACTGAGCCATTTGCCTCAAAGCCATCCATCTCGACTAATAATTGATTTAATGTTTGCTCGCGCTCATCATTTCCGCCACCTAATCCAGCACCACGTTGGCGACCTACTGCATCAATCTCATCAATAAAGACAATAGCCGGTGAATTAGCTTTTGCTTGGGTAAACAAATCACGAACTCGAGAAGCACCAACACCAACAAACATCTCTACAAACTCAGATCCAGAGATTGAATAAAAAGGAACCTTTGCCTCGCCTGCAACTGCGCGAGCAAGTAATGTCTTACCTGTTCCTGGTGGGCCGTAAAGTAAAACTCCCTTTGGAATCTTTGCACCAATCGCTTGGTACTTCGCTGGATCAGCTAGAAAATCTTTAATCTCACGAAGTTCGGCGACCGCTTCATCAGAGCCAGCAACATCTTCAAAGGTATTTGTGGGCGTCTCTTTGGTTAACAACTTTGCCCGAGAGCGACCAAATGAAAAGACCCTGCCACCTTGACCGCCGCCCATAAACAAGAGAAGTAAAAAGATAATTAACAAAATAGGCAGAATGCTTAAAATTAAAGTAACAAAAAATGATTGTCTAGGAACCTCGACATTCCAATTTCCTGGCGGTGGATTGCTGGTTAATAACTCAATAATTAACTGCTCTTGACCAACTACATATGAGGCTTCAAGGCGTTGGGAGCCTTCAACAAATTCTCCACCCTTTAGGACAACCTTAATTTTTTGATCTCGATCAATAACAATCGCCGATTGGACCTTGTCTTGAGAGAGCTCATTTAAAATTACTGATGTATCAACAACTGTGTAATTGTTTGAGCCAGTTGAAATTTGACCAAAGATACTTACCGCAAATAAGGCGGCAATAATCCAAAATAATGGACCGCGCAAAACTCGACGTAAGGTTAATGGGGTGCTCTTCTTATTTGCACCAGCGCTTTTACTCTTGCCGCTCTTTTTAAAGTTTGGCAGTTTAAAACCACTCTTCTTTTGCGCCACTGATTAATTCACTCTCTTTTAAAGTTTTACTAGCTTGCTGCTTGTGCGGGGGTTAAGAATAAAGGTGTTTTGCAAGAACGCCAATAAATGGCAGATTCCGATACTTCTCGTTGAAATCTAAGCCATAACCGACCACAAACTCACTTGGGATATCAAAGCCCACATACTTGGCATCAACCTTAACCGTTGCTGCATCTGGCTTGCGAAGAACTGTCAAAATGGAAACTGACTTAGCACCGCGAGAGTTTAAATTTTCAGTAAGCCAAGAGAGCGTTAACCCAGTATCTAAAATATCTTCGACGATTAACACCTCTCTTCCTAAAATATCAGAATCTAAATCCTTAAGAATTCTGACAACACCACTTGATTTAGTTCCGGCACCATATGAAGAGACCGCCATCCAATCCATATCAACATGACGTTGCAGATGGCGAGAGAAATCTGCCATCGCCATAATCGCACCCTTTAAAACTCCAACTAAAATTAAATCCCGACCTTCATAATCTTTTAATACCTGTGCCGCCATCTCTTTCAGGCGATTTTGAATTTGCTCCTCTGTGACAACAATCTTCTCAATATCATTACTGATTGCTGCTAGATCCACAATTTCTCCTTTATAGATAAGTATTGAATAAGTATTAACTACTTGGTGTTGAAGAGGGTAATTCTGCCTGAAATCCGCGAAAGCTTCACATTCCCGGGCAGTGCAACCTCTTTTTGCCCATGCCAATCTGAAATTAAAGCTTCTGCCTGCGCAATATGCTCGGCGCTCAGCATCCCACTAGGTGCGCCCGCTTTATAAATCGCCAATCGCAAAACACGAGTTCGAATCGCCTTAGGCAGCCGTTCAAGCTCTAAGACATCTAAATCTTTTGGATCCGCTTGCTGAAAGTATTGATTAGCAAAATCATCTAAAGCATCAGCATCATCGCGCAGTAGATCTGCACTTCTTGCTAACGCTTGGGTAACCCCTGGACCTAGATCACTCTCTAATTGCGGAAGT
>WLHY01000067.1 GCA_009702465.1 Actinomycetota bacterium | reverse complement strand
TGCCAACTGTATTTGCTAACTTAACTAACGGAATCATGATTGCTTGATAAGGAATAAACATTCCGAATAGGAACAATGTAAATATTACATTTGAGCCCCGAAACTTCCATTTTGCAAAAACATAACCATTGATTGAACCGATTACCGCACTAATCAATGATGATTGGATCACGAAGAAGAGGGTTCGAAGCATTGATTCGCTCAAACCATTAGGAAAATACGCGGCTCCATTCCAGGCTATCGGCCATGCACTGAAGTCCAGTGGGATTGGCAGCTTGAATGCATCTACAAGGTATACGTTATCGACGCCCTTGAATGAGTTAACAACCATGACGTAGATCGGCATGACAACAAGAAACCAGATGAAAACTAGCGCTATGTAGCGAAAAATCAACCAAAACTTCTCAGCGCCGGTTAATTTGCGCTTGGTTTTCTGGCTTGACTGTTTTTCAGTTAGACGATCGACAATATCGCGGGCCATTATCGGTACGCCTCCTGTTTGTTAACATGTCTTAAGTAAGGAACAACAACGAGTGCAACCATAACCAAAATAAATACTGAGATTGCGGTTCCCTTTGCCTGGTTACCAGCATCAAAGGTAGCTTCCCACATGTAAACAGCAACAACCTGAGTTCCATATGACTTTCCATTTATGCCGACAATCAAATCAAACATCTTCATTGAGACGTGACCAAGAATTATAAAAATAGTTAAAATTGTAGGTGTTAACTGAGGAAATAAAATCTGACGGTAAATTTGGAACTCAGTTGCGCCATCAACTCTGGCAGCCTCGCGCATTTCATCCGGGATTCCTCTAAATCCAGCTAAAAACAATGCCATTACATATCCAGACATCTGCCAAATAGCGGGAATCGCCATCGAATACATCGCTCCATTTTCGGAGAGAATCCAATCATTTTGTAAAAAGCCCAGCCCAACACTTCTGAGAAGCAGATTGAGTCCAGCCGCATCCTCGCCCTTCTCATTGAAAAAGAGCCATCTGAAAGCGGTACCCATAGCGATAAATGAGATTGCCATTGGGTATAAGTAAAATGATCTAAAGAAACCTTCGCCCTTAATGCCTTTTTCTAGGAGAAGAGACATTATAAAACCTGCCAATAAAGTGGCTAACATAAAGGTTACAGTGAACTTAACTAAGTTACTCAGTGCGTGAGTAAATCTCTCATCAACTACTAAATCTGTGTAATTCTTCAGGCCAATATACTCAACTTTTTCGACATATCCTGAAGTTCTATTGCTTAATGAAATATTAAGTGTCCAAAGAATCATTCCGTAGACAAATACGGCTACTGCAATTATTGAAGGAAGAACAAATAAAAGACCACCCAACTTCGTGGAAAATCTCTTTGTTCCTGGAACCTTCATTCGAAACTCCTAGTCAAATAATGCTTAATTAATAATTAAAGCAAGTCTGGCATTTTAAGGTGCCAGACTTGCTTTACTTTTTCTTTATTTAACTACTTAACCACAGCGGCTTGGGCTGCTGCAAGATCCTTTGCAAGACCTGCATTGTCCTTCGCTCCGCCTGAAATGTACTTACCAACAGCAGCGTTCATGGAAGCCATGAACTTGTTGTCAGCAGTTACACCGTGTGCAGTTGAACCAACTAAGCGATCCTTCGCCCAGTCAGCAGCTGCTGATTTCAAATAGTCATCGTATAGAGATAGATCTGAGTCGGTACGAGCTGCAATTGAACCCTTTAGCGGATTAAATGCATCTTGTCCTTCCTTTGATCCTGACAACTTCAACCATGCTAGAGCTGCATTACGGTTCTTTGCTCCAACTGGAAGTGTAAATGTGTCAGATAGCCATTGGTAAATTCCAACAGTTCCTGGACCAGGAGCAAATGTGTAATCTGTTCCTAATACAGCACCCTCATTTTGCCACTGAGCTGATGCCCAGTCGCCCATGATGAAGAATCCGCCGGTGCCCTTAGTAATTGCAGCTCCTGCTTCGCCCCATCCAAATGAGTTCTTTCCTTTATCTCCGTATGAAAGAAGACGTTGGTAAACCTTAAGTGCTTCTGCAACCTCTGGACCTGTCCATGAAGTTGAACCACTGAATAGACCTTCAAACTTTTCTGGTCCCATTGATGCAACCAAAACATAGTCTAGAAGGTGAGCCATTGCCCAGCTTCCTTCTCCACCAGCTAGAACCATTGGAGTCTTAACGCCAGCCTTCTTGAACTTCTCAAGATCAGCAAACATTTCATCTAATGTTTCAGGAGCCTTAGTGATTCCAGCCTTTGCAGCTGTTGCAGGGTTCCACCATAAAACGTTTGCACGGTGAATGTTTACTGGAACTGAGTAAATCTTTCCATCAAGAGTTGTCTGCTTAATTAGATCTGCAGGGAATGATTTGTCCCAACCTTCTGATTGGTACAAAGCGGTTAGATCTTCAAGCTTGCCTTGTGCAGCGTAGCTAGCAATAACTTCTAATCCAGCATGTGCCTGGAATGAGTCAGGTGCATCACCAGCAGCCATACGGCTCTCTAGTACAGCCTTTGCGTTTACACCAGCTCCACCAGCTACAGAGGCGTTAATAAACTCTGTTTCTGGATTCTGTGCCTTGTATAGATCTACCAATGCACCAAGTCCAGCAGCTTCGCCACCAGATGCCCACCAGGTAAATATTTCGAACTCTGTGTCTGTATTTGCTGCTTCATCACTTGATGAAGAACAACCTGTGATCGCTAATGCGATTACAGATGCTGCAGCAATAAGACGAATTGAACCTTTACGCATTCAATTCTCCATTTCTTTTAAGAGAGTCTCTATAAGAGATTTGGCGCAACGAGGACCGTCGAACCTGTGATGATCTTGGCCCTTTAGGCGGGGATCGTCAACGATCAACAGGTAAAGATTGCGCATCTTTTTCCTTAATCTTTCTCAATTTATCTAAATGTTATAAAGCCTCCCGCAGGGCTCTCAAGTGGTGGTTAAGGGTTCTGGCAGAGCTGGGAAATACCCGTAATCTTCTCAGTATGACCTCCAAAAAACATGACCTAAAAAGATTGTCCACAATATTTACCGCATCCCTCGCATCTGATTGCTTAGATCATATGGGTTACCGAAATCAGATTTTGAAATCAGATATTGAAATGATCTCTGGTGAAGGCGTAATGATGGGTTACGCATTTCCAGTAAAGGTAGAAGCGGTTTTTGAAGCACCGGAAGTTCCTTATGTTGGATTGTTAAAGGCGTTAGATGAGGTTGGCGAAGATCAGGTTTATGTAACACCATCAAATAGAAATAATGGTGGTAATCATCCAGCAGCTTTTTGGGGCGAGTTACTTTCAACTGCATGTAAACACAAAGGTGTGGCAGGTGCATTAACCGATGGCCCAGTCAGAGACACAGTAAGAATGCGTGCGATGGGCTTTAAAGTATTTGGTGTTGACACATCACCACTAGATATCAACTCTCGTTATGAAGTAGTTGCTCACAATGTGCCTTGTGTGATTGATGGCGTAACTATTAATCCAGGTGATTTGATTGTCGCTGATATCGATGGCGTTGCTGTGATCCCAGTTGATTTAATTGATGAGGTAATCGCTCGCGTAGAGGAGAAAAACTCTGGTGAGAATCTATTCCGTGATGCAGTTCGCCAAGGAATGCCACCATCTGAAGCATTTGCCAAGTTTGGTGTCTTGTAAGTGAAACCAACCTGCCGATGAAGCCATCCTTTAGATGAAACCTATTGTTCAAGTCTCGCTTGATCTAACTGATATCAAAGAGGCGATGGAGATGGCGCACACCGCCATGCGCGCTGGTGTTGATTGGTTAGAGGCAGGCACGCCATTTATCTTGGCGGAAGGTTTACATGGTGTTCGCGCACTTCGTAGCGAGTTTCCAGATACACCAGTTATTGCAGATCTAAAAACTATGGATGGCGGGTACTTAGAAGCAGAGATGATGGCGAAGGCTGGCGCAACTCATGTTGTTGTAATGGCACGCGCACATCCAGAGACCATCAAGGTTGTTGTGCAAGCTGGCAAAGATTGTGGCGTAACAGTAATGGGCGATAATTTAGGTTGCGAAGATATGGTCGCCGGCGCCAGAATGCTGGAAGATTTAGGTTGTGACATGGTGATTCACCACATCGGTTATGACGAGCGTCGCGGAATCGCAGCTGCTGGAAAGGTTCCACCAAATCCACTTGATCAATTAAAGGCTGTTGTAGATGCAGTTGGAGTTCCAGTGCAAGCAGTTGGTGGTTTATCACTTGAACAAGCGATCGCTTCACCTTCCTACGGTGCACCACTTGTTGTAATTGGCGCTCCCCTGGCAATTGATGCAGATTCATGTTCACGAGGTGCTGGAAATGTGGAAGAGGTACTTCGTAAAATTTGCGAAAAGGTCCACGCTTACGGCGATATTGCAATTACTCCCAGAAAAAATTAACAGCAAGGATTAATTAATGAAATCTATCGGCGTAGTTAACTATTCATCGAAACCCTTAAGTGTTGAATTACAAGAGATTGAACGACCTGTTGCCGGTGATGATGATGTGATTATGCAGGTTGAGGCGGTAAGTGTTTGTGGCTCTGATCTTCATCAATGGCATGGCACCAACTCTTGGGCGGTTAATTACCCAGTTGTTTTAGGACATGAGTTTTGTGGAGTTATCGCCGAGCTTGGCAAAAATGTTAAAGCAGCTGGTAAGTGGAAAGAGGGCGATCGGGTAGTTACTGAAACCGCTGCGGTTATTGATGCTGATTCACCAATGACTCGAGCAGGTAAGTACAACTTAGATCCAAACCGTAAAGGATTTGGTTATGGCGTAAATGGTGGAATGACACGTTATGCAAAGGTGGCATCTCGCTTGTTGCACCGAATTCCAGAAAATATCTCATTTGAGTTTGCCGCAATGACTGAGCCTTGCGCGGTTGCATACAGCTCAACAATTGCACCTGGCTTTATCAAACCTGGTGATCGCATTGTTGTTCTTGGGCCTGGTCCAATTGGTGTTCTTGCAGTTGCAATGGCTCGTCTTGCAGGGGCTGAGGTTGCACTTGTTGGACTTGAAAAAGACCGTAATAGATTAAATATTGCAAAGGCTTATGGCTGTGAAGTAATTATTGGCGACGCAACTGAGTGGGCCAAAACTGTTGATGGTTTAGGTGCAGATGGTGTTGTTGATGCAGCGGGCGTTAGCGCATCATTAAAACATGCACTGGATGTTGTTCGCCCCGATGGTTGGATCAGCAAGGTTGGTTGGGGTCCACAACCACTTGATTTCTCACTTGATCCATTGGTTGCAAAAAATGTAACACTACGCGGCACCTTCTCGCATAACTGGCCAATGT
>WLHY01000066.1 GCA_009702465.1 Actinomycetota bacterium | reverse complement strand
GTGCTGCTGCCAATGTTTGGGCAAAGCTAGAGTTTTACAATCCATCAGCAACAGTTAAGGATCGGTTAGCAATCGCCATGGTTGATGCCGCTGAAAAGAGTGGTGAGTTAAAGCCTGGTGGCACAATTGTTGAAGCTACCTCTGGAAATACCGGTGTTGCGCTGGCGATGGTCGGCGCTGCCCGAGGTTACAAAGTAATTTTGACGATGCCAGAGTCGGTTTCAAAGGAGCGTCGTAAATTAATTAGAGCATACGGTGCGGAATTGATATTAACTCCAGCAGCAGAGGGAATGAAGGGCGCTGTTGCAAGATCTGAGGAGCTTGCAAAATCTGGCGCTGTAATGGTTCGCCAATTTGAAAATGCAGCGGGGCCAATAATTCACCATCAAACAACCGGTGAAGAGCTCTGGCGCGATACTGATGGCACAGTTGATGTTTTGGTCTCTGGAATTGGAACTGGTGGCACTATCACTGGCACTGGCCAATTACTAAAGGAGCGCAAACCAAGTATCAAAGTAATTGGTGTCGAACCAGCAGCTTCACCAATTTTAAATGGTGGCACACCTGGACCACACCCAATTCAAGGAATTGGTGCAAACTTTGTACCACCAGTATTAGATCGCAATGTTTACGATGAAATTTTGGATGCATCTGCTCCAGATGCAATTAAGTATGCACGTCGTGCTGGAAGTGAAGAGGGAATCCTGGCTGGTATCTCATCAGGTGCTGCGCTTTGGGCAACCTCAGTTATAGCAAAACGACCAGAGTTTGCTGGAAAAAACATTGTGGTCATCATTCCATCCTTTGGTGAGCGTTATCTTTCAACTGTCCTATATGAAGATCTCGTTGATTAAATGATTAAACAGATTCTCGAAGATATCGATACCGCTAAGGCAAAGGATCCTGCTGCGCGAAATCGATTAGAAGTGGCGTTGACCTATCCAGGTGTGCATGCACTTTGGGGTCATCGCATCTCACACTTTCTTTGGCGAATAAACCTAAAGTTAATCGCTCGCATCCATGCCAATTTACTCCGTAGTGTTACTGGAATTGAGATTCATCCAGCGGCAAAGATTGGACGTAGATTTTTTATCGATCACGGTATGGGCGTTGTTATTGGCGCAACTGCGGTAATCGGTGATGATGTGATGATCTATCACAATGTGACATTGGGAGCGAAGAGCAATGTCGGCGTAACTGCAAAAGATAAGCGTCACCCAACCATCGGCAATAATGTGTTAATTGGAGCTGGTGCCAAAGTGCTAGGAAATATAAATATTGGTGATGGCTCAAAGATCGCAGCAAACTCTGTTGTGACTAAGGATCTGTTGCCTCAAAGCACTGTTGAAACTGGCGACTCTTTCGTAATTTAATAACTTGCATATCACTTGCGGTTGCAACAACTTCCCAAAACATTTTTAAACTTATCTGTTAACTTCTATCCACCAAAGGTTATTTTCTTAAAAGGAGAAATAATGTCAGTTCTAAATGAAGTATTAAGTGCAAATAAAAAGTATGTAGAAAGTTTTGGCGAGAAGGGAAAGCTTGCCCTTCCACCTGCACGCAGATTTGCAGTTTTAACTTGCATGGATGCTCGACTTGATCCAGCAAAGTATGCAGGCTTAAGCGAGGGTGATGCTCACGTAATTAGAAATGCTGGCGGACGTGCATCTGATGATGCAATTCGCTCACTCGTTATCTCCTATAAATTGCTAGGTACAAAGGAGTGGTTTGTAATTCATCACAGCAATTGCGGTATGGAGTTTTTCACCGATGAAATTATGCGTGGTCTGTTAGCTAAGAGTTTAGAAACAGCAGCGTTAGGAGAACAGGGCTTTTATGATGTCGGTAAAGGACCAGGTTCCAAAGAGGCTGATTTTGTTGATTGGTTAACAATTTCTGATCGCAATAACTCAGTAGTTGAGGATGTACAACGAATTCGTCGTCATCCATTGGTACCGAAAAATATTCCGATCTACGGTTTCGTCTACGAGGTCGAAACTGGAAAATTGCTCGAGGTTCCTGGCGCTCAAGAAGCAGGCGCAGCAAAGTAATTTAATCAGCATTAAGGGGCTCATGGGCGCTAGATAATTGGTAGTTAACATAGTTGTAACGCAACTTTGTTTAAATACTACCCATGAGCACCCCATCTGATTTATCTAAACAACAAGAGTTTGTACTGCGCACCCTAGAAGAGCGCAACATTCGATTTGTTCGACTTTGGTTTACCGATGTACTTGGATTTCTAAAATCTGTTGCGATTGCACCAGCAGAGTTAGAGAATGCATTTGCCGAGGGAATTGGCTTTGATGGATCTGCTATCGAGGGCTTTGCTCGCGTTACTGAAGCGGATATGTTGGCTAGACCTGATCCATCCTCATTTTCAATTCTGCCTTGGCGAACTGAAGCACCAGGTGCAGCGCGAATGTTTTGCGATATTACATTGCCAGATGGAACACCTGCCTCTGTTGATCCAAGAAGAGTTTTAAAGCGCACATTAGAAAAAGCGGCAAAACTTGGTTATACCTGTTACACACATCCAGAGATTGAGTTTTTCCTATTTAAAAATCAACCAGTAAATGGTGAAGCACCAGTTCCAGTTGACTCCGCCGGATACTTTGATCACACACCATCAATTGTTGGACATGATTTTCGCCGGCAAGCAATTACCTTATTGGAAGCAATGGGTGTATCAGTTGAGTTTTCTCATCATGAGGGCGCTCCCGGCCAACAGGAGATTGATCTACGTTATGCAGATGCATTAACTACAGCAGATAACATCATGACCTTTAGACATGTTGTTAAAGAGGTTGCGCTTGATCAAGGCTTCTACGCCTCCTTTATGCCAAAGCCATTTACCGAACATCCAGGATCTGCGATGCACACACATATCTCTCTATTTGAAGGTGAGAAAAATGCATTTTATGAAGAGGGTGCGCCAATGCAATTATCAAAGGTTGGTCGCTCATTTATTGCAGGTGTAATCAAACATGCGGCAGAGATAACTGCAATTACCAATCAATGGGTTAACTCCTACAAACGATTAAATGGCGGCGGTGAAGCACCAGCCTTTGCAACTTGGGCGCAAAATGATCGCAATGCATTGGTTCGTATTCCAACTTATAAGCCAAAGAAAGAGGCATCAACTCGCGTCGAGATTCGTTCACCAGATTCAGCTTGTAATCCATATCTAGCCTTTGCCGTAATTATTGGTGCTGGCCTAGCTGGTGTTGAAGGCAAGTATGAATTAAGTGAAAATTCAAATCCAACTCCACTGCCATCTGATCTTGCAGAGGCAATTTCTGCTATGGAGCAAAGTAAATTAGTGAAGGAAACATTGGGCGCGGATGTCTTTGAGTTTGTGCTTAGAAATAAGCGTGCTGAGTGGAATGAGTATCGAAAGCAGGTAAGTGCCTTTGAATTAAGTAGGTATTTACCAGTTTTATAGAAAGTTCTCGCTAGAATCATTACATGAGCAAACAAATTGTTACCCACATTGTTGTAGATCTAGATAATCGAGATAAATCTTCAGTTCTCTGGCGATTGGTTTTGGCCTTTCCATTCATGATCTTTGTCTCCGCTTTTTCTACCTGGGCCAATGACAATGGTGAGTTTTTGCAATACACCGGTGGCGTCTTAATTGCACCTGCTGCTCTGGCGCTGATTTTTCGTGGGGTTTATCCATCTTATGTTTTAACCTTTAATAAGGCATACCTATCTTTAACCAATCGATTAGCCTCATTTGTTTTCTGCCTAACGGATGAGTACCCATCGATTGAGGAGAATCAAAAGGTTAAGCTAGATTTTCCAGATATTGCAGGGGGTAAAAACTTAAATCGTTACGCACCACTTTATAAGTGGTTTTTAGCTATCCCGCTTTACATAGTTGGGTTGATCTATGCGATTTATGCATTAGTGCTAACAATTCTTGCTTGGTTTAACATCTTATTTACCGGCAACTACCCCGATGCAAGTGCAGATGGTGTGGTTAAGGTAATGGCGTACTGGAATCGTGTTTATGGGTATGCCATTCTTTTGGTTAGCGATGAGTACCCAAGCTTCTCTCTTTAATTCACAACCTTTACGCGATTTTTAACCTTGCCCTTTGGGCGGTAGGTAGCACGGGGTTGCGGCTTAGGAAATTTGCCTGATAGTTCAAAACTTCTTGCAACCATTAATAAAATCAACCTAGCCTCTGCTAGCGCAAAGTATTCGCCTAAACATTTACGGCTACCAGCACCAAAGGCAAAGTAAGCACCCTTTGGCAATGAGTTTTCAAAGTTTGTTGCCAGCCACCTATTTGGATCAAAGATTTCTGGTTCTGGAAAGTACCTTGGATTTCGATGAGTTACATATTGGCTTACCAATACATGCGCACCAGCTGGAATCTTTATACCTTCGATAACTACATCCTTAGTCGCAATCCTTGGTGCAATCCAAACGGGCGGTGCAAGCCGCATCGTCTCATTCAAAATCGCAGTTGCGATTGGAGAACCATCCTCTAGCTCCTTGTAGGTTGGCGCACGTTTCTCATCTAACCAACTTTGATTTAACGCTTCTTGACGCAAAAGTTCCCGAAATTTCTGATTTTTATTTAAGTATGAGAATGCCCAGGACATCACATTTGCCGTAGTTTCATGACCACTGAGAATCAGAGTTAAAACCTCATCTCTAATGTGTTCAGTACTTACCTGATCCTGCATCTGCAACATAATGCCAAGTAGATCATCTGAGGTTGTTAGCTTTGAGGCAATTCGCTTATTGATTATCTCCTCTGCAATATCAGCTAAATTATCAGATGCGATCTCAAACTTCTTAAAGTAAGAAATCGGGGAGTGATCAAATTTTTCCAGTCCAGGCAACATAGTACGTTCGATTCGATCAATTGCGATCTCCATATTGTGCGCAATTGCCTTTGTATATTGATGCGAATCTAAACCAAATAAACATTGCGCAACGATCTCTAAGGTTAACGCCATCATTTCTGGGGCTAGTTCAATCTCATCCTTACCGCGCCACTCCTCAGTGTACTTTTCAACCAAGTTAAACATTAGTGAGACGTATCCATCGAGATTTCCATGATGAAATGGTGGCTGCATCATTCGGCGATGATTTAGGTGAACCGGCTCTTCATTAGTTAACAATCCTTCGCCTAATACTTTGCGCATACGAGCAAAACCAACACCCTTCACAAAGCTGTGTTGCTGGGCAACTGTTACCTCATGAACAGCTGCGGGTGAGAATAAGCCGACAAACAATCGCTTTGATAGAAAAAAAGAAACATGATCACCATATCTGCGCTGCAGATTCAAGATGTACTTTGGGGTATTGGCTAGAAAAGTTATG
>WLHY01000065.1 GCA_009702465.1 Actinomycetota bacterium | reverse complement strand
GGGCAAACGTTTAGGTATCTTCGGTGGATTTATTGATTTGGCGATATTTACTAGATCGTGCTCTGCTGCCAAATAATCATAAAAATTTCTTAAGGCAACAACATTTCGCGCAATTGAAGCCTCACCAATTTTGAACTCTTCATTATTTAAACCACGAAGCCAAGCGATATAGAGCGCCAAATCATCAGAGGCAATACTCTGCCAATCCTGTTTGTTTATCTGCAGATAGTAGGCAAACCGCTCTAAATCACGGCGATATGCAGCAACGGTATTTTTTGATAAACCTTTCTCAATTAGGAGAAAATTAAGATAATTACTTAGATAATCACTAGCCACGAGCGGAAATAGCGGCTTTTATCAAACCAGCAAATAGTGGATGCGCTCTGGTTGGTCTGGAGAGGAATTCGGGATGAGCTTGTGTTCCAATGTAATAGGGATGTACATCAAGAGGTAGTTCAACAAACTCAACTAAATGCTGATCTGGGGATAATCCAGCGAATTTTAAACCAGTTTTTGCTATCAAATCACGGTACTCGTTGTTAACTTCATAGCGATGGCGATGTCTCTCCTTTACGGATAGCGCTCCATAGGTTTTTGCGACAAGTGAATCCTTTTCTAAAATTGCCTCATACAGACCCAAACGCATACTTCCACCCATATCAGCTTTGCCTGCAACAATATCCATTTGCGATGCCATGGTTGAAATAACTGGATTTTTTGTTTTCTCATCAAACTCAGTTGAGTTGGCATCGGTAATACCGCCCTTATTTCTAGCAATTTCAATCACCATCATTTGCAAACCTAAGCAAAGACCCAGTGTTGGAATTTTGTTTTCGCGAGCGTACTTCAGAGCACCCAACTTTCCTTCAATTCCACGAACACCAAAGCCACCTGGAACACAAATCGCATCAACATCAGATAATTGGGCAGCAGCTCCAGATGGAGATGCGCAATCATCGCTAGGTACCCACTTGATATTTACCTTCGCAAAATTGGCAAAACCACCAGCACGAAGTGCTTCAGTTACCGACAAATAAGCATCAGGCAAATTTATGTACTTACCTACCAATGCAACACTCACCTCAGTTTTAGGATGATGCACCTTCTGCAACAAATCATCCCACTCTCCCCAAACAACCTCTCCACACTTGAGCCCTAGTCGCTTAACCACATAGGTATCTAATCCCTCAGCATGTATTACCTTAGGAATGTCATAAATTGAGGGGGCATCAACTGCTGCAACGACTCCTTCATAATCAACATCGCACATCAAAGATATCTTGCGTTTAACCGACTCAGGAATATCTCGATCACTTCTCAACACAATCGCATCTGGTGTTATACCAATAGAACGCAGCGCCGAAACACTGTGTTGGGTTGGTTTGGTTTTTAACTCACCAGCTGGTCCCATATACGGCACCAACGAAACATGTAGATAGAAGACATTGTCTCGACCAACATCTTGGCGAACCTGTCTTGCCGCCTCTAAAAAAGGTTGAGATTCAATGTCACCGACCGTGCCGCCAATCTCGGTGATTACTACATCCACATCTGATCCACCCATAGATTTCATCTTCTCTTTAATCTCATTGGTGATATGTGGAATTACCTGAACCGTGTCACCTAGGTATTCACCACGTCGTTCTTTAGCGATAACCGATGAGTAGATTTGGCCCGTTGTTACATTTGCGGTGCCATGTAGATTTGTATCTAAAAATCTTTCGTAATGACCAATATCTAAATCAGTCTCTGCCCCATCATCGGTTACAAAAACCTCTCCATGTTGAAATGGATTCATTGTTCCTGGATCAACATTGAGGTAGGGATCTAATTTCTGCATCGTTACCCGAAGGCCGCGGGCACGTAAAACCCGACCCAGGCTAGATGCGGTTAATCCTTTGCCTAAACTAGAGGCGACGCCACCTGTAACAAAAATATGTTTACTCACATGAGGGGCGGTCATGGAGCACTAACTTATCATCGATTCCTTCACTATATGTAATAACTCGGCTGCATGTTGCTGCGCCGTCTGCGAATCCTCTTGTCCGCTGAGCATTCGAGCTATCTCAACCTTTCGCTGATCCTGATCGATCACAAGCACATCGCTTTGGGTGACCGAGCCCCCTTCACTCTTCTTAACCACCAAGTGATGATCTGCCCATACCGCTACCTGGGGTAAATGAGTAATCACTATAACTTGTGCACTTTTAGATAACTTTGATAATCGTCGTCCGATCTCGATTGCAGCCTTTCCACCAACCCCAGCATCAACCTCATCAAATATGTATGTACCAATCGATTGAGTTTGAGCGATCACAACCTCCATTGCAAGCATTACTCGGGATAGCTCCCCACCGCTAGCTACCTTGTTTAATGGCAGCTCTTTGCCTCCTTGATGAGAGCAGAAAAGAATTTCTAGCTCATCAATACCGCTGGTTGTAAAACTGGATATTTGATCTGGATCATTAACTTTGCATTTGATACTTACTTCGCCATTAGGCATCGATAGCGCCCTGATCTCTTGAGTTACCGCCAATGACATCGCCTTCGCAGCTTTGATTCGCAATTGTGAAACCTTTTGACCCTCATCCTTCAACCGAGAAAAAAGTTTAAGCAATTGTTGTTCGATCTCCTTCAATCGCTCATCCCCGCCGGATAAATCAGCCATGCGAATCTCCGCATTCTTCCCATCGATGATTAACTGCTCAAAAGCTGCGGAGCGATCGGAGCCTTTTCCAAACTTTTTTATAAAGTTATTGATATCTGATTTTCGATTTTGCAGATACTCAAACCTTTTTGGGTCGGCCTCTAATCCAGTTAAGTAGCTGGTTAGATCGCTAGTGACATCTTGGAAACCTAGAACAAGTTCGTGAAATCGATCTAGTATCAGATCCAAATCAGCATCTTTTTCTTTCAATCGATCCAACTCTTTTCGCGCCTGTTGCAGCATATTTACCGCTGAGGCCTCATCATTTTCCAGAGTATTCAAAGCAGTGGATAGGTACTGATTAATATCTTCGACCGAGCCAAGTTTGGAAATCTCATTCTCGATTGTTTCAATCTCATTGCTCTGCGGATCTATTGCCGAGAATATTTGTATGAAATCCTTTAACTCTGCAATCTCACTATCCCTACGTGCCAACTGCGATTTAAGATCAGATAGACGTTTCTGTAATGCTGTGAACTCTTCATAAACTGCCAAATAATCTGCAAGAGGTACGCCACCAAAAGAGTCAACTAAATCACGCACTACATTAGGTTTAGTCAGACGCACAGCCGAAGATTGTTGATGAATCTCAACTAGGCTATCTGATAGATCCGCGACAAAAGATGCCGATGTGAGCGCTCCACCAATCAACACACGTGATTTTCCTTGTGCACTAACTGTTCTTGTGATGATTGCACAACCATCCTCAACCTGTCCGCCATTCTCAGAGATTGACTCGGCAATCCTTTTATTCACTGAGAAACGTCCAGTGACAGTCGCGCGTTCAGCGCCGATCCTGACTAAATCAGAATCTGATTTGCTACCTAAAACCAAACCAAGTGCGGTCAGAACCATGGTTTTTCCTGCTCCGGTTTCACCCGTTAAAACAGTTAAACCATCATGAAACTCGATATTTGAAGATTCGATAACTCCCAGACTTCGAATCGAAATCTCCTCTAACTTTGTTACAGCACCCTTAACCACGCCAACCCTCTACGGGTAATTTAAATTTGGCTACTAACCGATCTGCAAAATTGGCACTTTTTATGTGCGCAAGAAGAACATCCTTTTCATCACTTGTTAGGATGACTCGATCATTTAACTGCAACTTAATCCGACGAAGACCATCAGCATTTAAATCAGCTGAATCCGATTCAAGATCAATTACAACCTCAGATTTTGGCGAAACTACCATCGGGCGAGAGAACAATGCGTGAGCTGCAAGTGGCAGTAGCACCAAAGCATCTACCTCAGGCCAAACGACAGGACCACCTGCGGAGAATGCATAAGCGGTGGAACCAGTTGGCGTCGCACATATAACAGCGTCGCAACCCCATCTAGAAAGCGGACGATGGTCGATCTGCGTAAATACTTCAATCATTTGATGATCATTTCTTTCGATAATTACCTCATTTAAAGCCCAGCCTGTAGCAATCTCCTTCCCACCACGAAGCAATTGGTAATTTAGAATCATCCGCTCTTCTATTTCATAACTTTTATCAACAATTGATTGAACAATCTCAGCGGTGGATGGTTTCTCAACCTCAGCTAAAAAACCAACGTGACCTAGATTTACCCCCAAAACTGGTGCATTCTGTCTCCTGACAAGCTCTGCCGCTCGCAAGATTGTGCCATCTCCACCCAAAACCAAAGCTATTTCTACATCTACCGAATCTGAGTAAGTTTTACTCTTTGCAATATCAATGTTGGAGTAGATTTCAAAACCATTTTTTGACAACTCTTCAATAAAAACTTTAGCGGCAGATAATGCTTCTTCGCGAGTTGGATGAACAACTAGTAGAAGAGATCTCTTCCAATCACTCATTATTGTTGCCATAACTATTGAGGGCCTTCAGCGATCGCATGGTCTAAATCTACTTCCAATAGTGCAGGTGCATTTGCCTTTAACCACAAGAAGTACTCAACATTGCCTGATGGACCAGGTAAAGGGCTAGCCACAACCCCTAAACATCCCAATCCATGGGTGAAAGCTAGATCTGCAACCTCTTTCACCGCTGATTTACGAAGAGAGATCTCTCTTACGACACCGCCTGAACCTAATTTATCCTTACCAACCTCGAATTGTGGTTTAACCATTAGTAGGTAATCGGTTTCAACCTTTCCTACGGAGATCAAGGCAGGGATTACTAATTTCAAAGAGATGAAGGATAGATCTGCAACCACTAGATCAACCCGCTCTCCAATTTGCTCAACCGAAATATTGCGAATGTTTACCCGATCAAATATCTTAACTCGAGCATCATTTTGCAACTCCCAAGCTAGTTGTCCGTAACCAACATCAACTGCAATAACCTTTGCGGCCCCATTTTTTAGTAAGAGATCGGTGAAGCCACCTGTTGATGCACCAGCATCTAAAACCACCTTCTGCTTTATTTGTATCTCCGGAAAAGCTTTTATCGCTCCCTCTAACTTAAAGCCTCCTCTGGAGACATAAGCATTTTTGCTCTCCCTCAATGTAATTGAGGTTTGGCCATCTACCTGTGTTGCTGCTTTATTTGCTGGAATTCCAGCGATCAGCACTAGTTTGTCCTCAATTAATTGAGAGGCATTCTCTCGAGATCTTGCCAAGCCTCTTCTTACCAGCTCCGCATCTAAGCGGGTTTTCATAGTGAATCAGACGCCATCTAAATTTGATAAAGCTTGTTGCAAAAGTGAGTGAATCTCCT
>WLHY01000064.1 GCA_009702465.1 Actinomycetota bacterium | reverse complement strand
GGTATTCAAATTGATCAAGATGGCTTATTTGAAAGCTTTGAAGCAAAAGCTGCAGGGTGGATCTACGCTTTGCATCAAATCCTATTCACGGAGTTAAGTAATAAGGAGATGGTCGAACTCTACGAAAGAATTGAAATTCCAACCCTGATCGCCTTAGCTCAACTAGAAAAGGTTGGAATTGCAGTAGATGCAGCAAAACTAAAAGAGTTGGCCCTAGATTTTGCCGCCATAGTTAAAGAGCAGACAGAGGCGGCATACAAGGTAGCTGGCCATGAGTTCAACGCTGCATCTCCCAAACAGCTTCAGGTAGTTCTCTTTGATGAGTTAAAACTTCCTAAAACTAAGAGGATTAAAACTGGCTTTACGACCGATGCCGAGAGTCTGAACTGGTTACTCAATAAAACAAATCATCCAATATTGCAACACTTGCTGCGAATAAGAGAGAGCAGCAAGTTGCAAACCACTGTAGAGGGTTTGATCTCCGCTACCGCTGATGATGGCCGGATTCACACTACCTTTCAGCAAACAGTTGCTGCCACGGGACGGCTTTCATCAACTGAGCCAAATTTACAGAACATTCCGGTTCGCACCGATGAAGGTCGAGATATACGTGGTTGCTTCGTAGCACAGGATCCATTTACTCAATTGTTAACCGCCGATTACAGCCAAATTGAGATGCGCATCATGGCGCATCTTTCAAATGATGAAGGGTTAATTCAGGCATTTGAATCAGGGGAGGATCTACATTCAACAGTTGGTGCCTTAGTTTTTGGGGTTAAACCCTCTGAAGTTGATGCTGAAATGCGGCGAACAATTAAAGCGATGTCATACGGCTTGGCCTATGGCTTATCTTCATTTGGTTTATCTCAAACTTTGGATATCGATCCAACCGAGGCTTCTAAATTAATGAGCACATACTTTGAAAGATTTGGCGGTATCCGTGATTACTTAAAAACTGTTGTGATTGAAGCAAGAGATAAGGGATACACCGAGACTATTCTTGGACGGCGTCGTTATCTACCAGATCTCAATCATGATAATCGCCAGCGTAGAGAGATCGCTGAACGAGCAGCCTTGAACGCTCCTATCCAAGGTTCAGCAGCTGACATCATAAAGATTGCCTTGTTAAATATTAATCAACAATTAATTGAGAAAAGTTTAAAATCTCGACCATTACTGCAAGTTCATGATGAATTAATCTTTGAAGTTATGCCAGATGAAGCACAGCTCCTCGAGAAGATTGTCCGTGAACAGATGGCAGCTGCATTTAAACTCAAGGTTAAATTAGATGTGAATATCGGTTTTGGTAAAAGCTGGGATCTAGCAGCTCATTAATTCCCTTTGATCTTTGAGTGATTTTCAAAGCAAGCATTTTCGACTGTAGTGGAATCACCTGGTTTTTAGGGCCTGAGATTTGATTAAATGGTGAATATAGCCTTATTTGGGTGTAGCAGATTGGGACCGCTTTGACCATTGCAACCGAGCAAAGGTAGCCTTACGCCTCGCTCTACCCGTCCCTGTCCCTACTAGTTGCAATACCCTCGGAGTACACCCAAATAATGACACCCTCACAAATTGCTGTAAATGATATTGGAAGTGCAGAAGATTTCTTAGCCGCTATTGAAGGCACAATCAAAAATTTTAATGATGGAGATTTAGTCTCAGGAATTGTTGTACAAATTGATCGTGAAGAGGTTTTACTAGATATTGGTTACAAGACAGAGGGTGTAATTCCTTCGCGTGAACTTTCTATCCGCCACGATGTTGACCCAAATGAGTTAGTAAAGGTTGGCGATCGAGTAGAAGCACTAGTTCTTCAAAAAGAGGATAAAGAGGGAAGATTAATTCTTTCTAAAAAACGCGCTCAGTATGAAAAGGCTTGGGGCGATGTTGAAGGAAAGAAAGAGCGTGATGAGGTTGTTACTGGAACGGTGATCGAGGTTGTTAAGGGTGGCCTAATTGTAGATATCGGTCTACGTGGCTTCTTGCCAGCATCTTTAGTAGAGATGCGCCGAGTCAGAGATCTCTCCCCATACATTGGTCAACAGGTTGAGTGCCGCATCATTGAATTAGATAAGAATCGCAACAATGTTGTGCTTTCTCGTCGAGCATTCCTTGAGCAATCTCAATCTGCATCACGAACTACATTCTTAAATCAATTACAAAAGGGTCAGGTTAGATCTGGTGTGATCTCATCAATTGTGAACTTCGGTGCTTTCGTAGATCTCGGTGGCGTTGATGGATTAGTTCATGTATCAGAGCTTTCATGGAAACATATCGATCACCCGTCAGAGGTGGTTGAGGTTGGCGATGAGGTAACTGTTGAAGTTCTTGAGGTTGATTTTGAACGCGAGCGGGTATCACTCTCTCTCAAAGCAACACAAGAGGATCCATGGCAGGCATTTGCTCGCACTCACACAATTAACCAAGTTGTACCAGGTGAGGTAACTAAGTTAGTTCCATTTGGTGCCTTCATCAAGGTATTTGAAGGAATCGAAGGATTAGTTCATATCTCAGAGTTGGCAGAACGCCATGTTGAAATTCCAGAGCAGGTAGTTCAAGTTGGCGATAAGTTATTTGTAAAAATTATTGATATAGATCTAGAGCGTCGTCGCATCTCTCTCTCATTGAAGCAAGCTAATGAGGGTGAAGAGGTCGAGATCGAAGCCTTTGATCCGACTCAATATGGAATGCCAGCGCGTTATGATGCAAATGGAAACTTTATTTACCCAGAAGGGTTTGATCCAGATACTCAAGAGTGGCAGGCTGGATATGAATCTCAACGGGAGGAGTGGGAGCGTCAATACGCTGAAGCTCAAGCAAAGTTTATTGCACACAAAAAACAGAAGTCAGAGGCGAAAGCAGCAGATGCTGCTGCGCCTGCACCAGCCGCTGAGTAGAGTAAATTAAATTGAAATTGCCTCGGGAAACCGGGGCAATTTTTATTTCCAGCTAATCAAAATCAAGGGAGTAGATAGAGTTACTCCATGTTGATAGTCGGCCTAACTGGTGGAATTGGATCTGGTAAATCCACCGTTGGATCCATCTTTACTGGACTGGGCGCCGTTGTAGTTGATTCAGATCAGATCGCCCGCGAGATAGTTGAGCGTGGCAGCGAGGGGTTTAACTCTGTAGTCGCTGAGTTTGGTGATGGTGTTTTAAAAGATGGCGAAATAAATCGTTCCGCACTAGGAGAGATAGTCTTTTCCGACCCAAGTAAATTAGCTAAGTTAGAGGCAATTACTCACCCATTAATTCGCAAAGCCTTTTCTCAGGTAGTAGAAAAATCATCAAAAGATTCAATTATCATAAATCAAATCCCACTACTTTTTGAATCAAAGCATCAATATAACTTTGATCTGGTTATTGCAGTATCTGCCACAGAATCAGTAAGGGTTGAAAGGTTGCTGGCACGTGGTTTATCACCGGCACAAATCCAGGCAAGAATAGCTGCGCAAGCAAGTGATGACCAACGTAAATCAATCGCTGATTATGTAATTGAAAATTCAGGAGATCTCTCAGTGTTAACACAAGAGGTTGAAAGGGTTTGGCACTTACTTGTGAGTGCAAACAAAACTAAGTAATGCGACCGATCTCGGATTTACAGCGCAAAGTTGAGCCATTTGAGGTTATAAGTGATTACATCCCATCTGGTGACCAACCAGCTGCGATCGCTGAACTAGTTACTCGGCTTCAAGCCGGTGAGAAGGATATAGTTCTATTGGGTGCGACTGGAACTGGAAAATCAGCGACTACCGCTTGGTTGATAGAACAAGTACAACGACCAACACTTGTTATCGCTCCAAATAAAACTCTTGCTGCTCAGCTGGCAAATGAGTTTCGCGAATTGATGCCAAATAATGCGGTTGAGTACTTTGTCTCTTACTACGATTATTACCAACCAGAAGCTTATGTTCCACAAACCGATACCTTTATTGAGAAGGATTCTTCGGTAAATGATGAGGTAGAACGACTTCGCCACTCAGCAACGAATTCCTTATTAACCAGAAGAGATGTAATAGTTGTTGCCACCGTCTCTTGTATTTATGGCCTGGGAACACCGCAAGAGTACATAGATCGGATGGTTCGGTTAAAGGTTGGGGATTCAATTGATCGCAACCAGTTACTACGTAAGTTTGTTGATATCCAATATAAACGAAATGATATGGCGTTTGAGCGGGGCACATTTCGAGTCCGCGGCGACACCATTGAAATCATTCCAATGTATGAAGAGCTAGCACTTCGAATTGAGATGTTTGGTGATGAGATTGAAAAGATTATGACACTTCACCCGTTGACTGGTGAAATTATTCGAGATGAATCTGAGATGTACATCTTTCCGGCAACACATTACGCCGCCGGTCCTGAGACCATGAAGCGAGCAATGGTCGAGATAGAAGCAGAGATGGAGGCGCGGGTTAAAGAGTTTGAAGCGGCTGGTAAATTACTGGAAGCACAACGGATTCGGATGCGAACAACCTTTGATCTAGAGATGATGCAACAACTCGGATTTTGTTCGGGAATTGAAAATTACTCAAGGCAGCTGGATGGCCGCGCTGCCGGATCTGCCCCAAATTGTTTGCTTGATTACTTTCCAGAGGATTTTCTACTAGTTATCGATGAATCACATGTAACTGTTCCACAGATAGGTGCAATGTTCGAAGGAGATGCAGCCAGGAAGCGAACATTAGTTGAACATGGATTTCGCCTACCAAGTGCAATGGACAATCGGCCATTACGATTTAATGAGTTCCTAGAGCGAACTGATCAGATACTTTACCTATCGGCCACACCTGGAAAGTATGAGTTGGCAAAGGTTGGCAGCAATTTAGTGGAGCAGGTTATTAGGCCAACTGGTTTGGTAGATCCAAGAATTGTTGTGAAACCAATTAAGGGACAGATTGATGATTTAATCGGTGAAATTCGAACTCGTGCTGAGAAAAATGAGCGTGTGTTAGTAACAACATTAACTAAAAAAATGTCGGAGGAGTTAACCGATTACATGTTGGGCCTTGGAGTAAAGGTTCGGTATCTGCACTCGGAGGTAGACACTTTGCGCCGAGTTGAACTTTTACGAGAGCTTCGTACAGGTGAGTATGATGTTTTAATCGGTATCAACTTGTTGCGTGAAGGTTTAGATCTACCTGAAGTATCGTTAGTAGCGATTCTAGATGCAGATAAAGAGGGATTCCTTCGCTCCACCACCTCATTGATTCAAACAATTGGTCGAGCAGCGCGAAATGTGTCTGGTGAGGTACATATGTACGCCGATCGAATAACTAACTCCATGTCACAAGCGATTGATGAAACAAATCGTCGTCGGGCAAAGCAGGTGGCTTACAACCTCGAACATGGTATCGATCCAACTCCACTACGCAAGAAGATTGCCGACATCACAGATCTAATTGCAAAGGAGGTTGATGACACAGCTGAATTAACTGGAGATCAGAAGCGATCGGTTATTACCTCCGGTCTATCCCG
>WLHY01000063.1 GCA_009702465.1 Actinomycetota bacterium | reverse complement strand
GGTGTTACCTCAATCAAGATGCTGGGCTTTGGCGTTGCCTTCGCTATTTTGCTAGATGCCTCACTAGTCCGGGGCTTATTGGTGCCGGCATTGATGCGCTTATTTGGTGAACGAAACTGGTGGGCGCCTAAATCTATGAAGCGATTTACAGTTTCACACTAATCCTTCGTAGAATTAACCATGGAGTTAATTCTTACCCTGCAATGCCAAGATCAGCCAGGAATTGTAAATGCGATCACATCTGCAATTTTAGAGTGCTCTGGAAACATCATTGAGAATCAACAATTTACCGATCCAATAACCAATGATTTTGTAATGCGAACAAAGTTTGAAACTTCATTAGATATCGATAGCTCTCGAAAGATAATTGATAAATTTGGCGAGAAATTCAAGCCATCAATTAATCTACGAGAGAGTTCAAAATTTAAACGAGCCTTGATCTTGGTCTCAAAAGAGAGCCACTGCTTACGTGATCTACTTTATTTAAAGGAGATCGGTGAGTTACCTATTGAGATTTCGATGGTGCTATCAAATCATGATGATTTAGCAGATTTGGTTCAGGCGCATGGCATTAAATTCCAGAAGATTGATAATAAAGATGAAAAGAAAATAGCTGAGGTTATAGAAAGCTCTAACATCGAATTTTTAATTCTTGCTCGCTTTATGCAGATCCTCTCTCCCGCGCTATGCAGCGAGATGAGCGGAAAGATAATTAACATTCACCACTCCTTTTTGCCAGGCTTTAAAGGCGCAAAGCCCTATCACCAGGCTTTCGAGCGGGGCGTAAAAATAATTGGCGCTACTGCCCACTTTGTAACCGCTGATCTAGATGAAGGACCAATCATTGAGCAGGATGTCTCGCATGTTACCCACGCTGCAGCACCCGATGAGTTAATCGCTATTGGTCGAGATATTGAAAGACGAGTGCTTTCAAAAGCGGTAAAACTTTTTGCTGAGGATAGAATTTTTCAAGTTGCTAATCGAACAATTGTTTTTCAATAAAACAACCTTAAAAAACAATCTTCTAATTTGGTGTCCCCGGCGGGAGTTGAACCTGCGACCTACCGCTTAGGAGGCGGTTGCTCTATCCACTGAGCTACGGGGACAAAAAACGCTTTTAAATTTATTGGTTTAATAATAAGTAAGAAGTGATTAAAACTGTTAACCATCTTATATTTCGTGCGTAAATTTGGCTTTAATTTCCGACCCTAGTAGACTTATAAAAAATTGTTTGGAGTGATTTAAAATATGAAGGCCCTCGTAATAGGTGCCGGTGGTGTTGGAAGAGCGATTGTAAATATCGCAGCCCGTCGTACATTTATAGAATCAATGGTTATTGCCGATCGCACTCTGTCTCGTGCGGAAGATGCAGTAGCTCGTGTAAAGGATCCTCGCTTTTCTGCTGCGATGGTGAACGCTGCTGAGCTAGAGGATGTTCGCGATTTAATCCGAAGAGTTAAGCCAGATGTTGTGATTAATGCGGTTGACCCAAGATTTGTGATGCCGATCTTTTTAGCTTGCGAGATTGAAAATACTAATTACATTGATATGGCGATGTCACTATCGCGTAAGCATCCTCATTATCCATATACCGAAACTGGTGTAAAGCTAGGCGATGAGCAGTTTGCCCGCGACTACAACTGGGATGAGCGAAAGATCTATGCGCTGATTGGCATGGGTGTAGAGCCTGGTATGAGTGATTTATTTGCTAAGTACGCAAGTGATTACATGTTTAGTCGAATTGATTCCTGCACAATTTTAGATGGTTCAAACCTGCGAGTAGAAGGCTTTGAGTTTGCACCATCATTTTCAATCTGGACAACAATTGAAGAGTGCTTAAATCCACCATTGGTTTGGGAGGATGGCCGCGGTTGGTATACAACGACACCATTTAGCGAGCTTGAGATTTTTGATTTCCCTGAAGGAATTGGCCCGGTTGAGTGTGTGAATGTAGAGCACGAAGAGGTTGCATTAATTCCACAGAAGATTGATGCTAAAAAAGTTAACTTTAAGTATGGCCTTGGTGCAGAGTTCATCAGTATTTTAAAGACAATCAATATGTTAGGTATGGACCGTAAAGAGACTGTTGATGTGCAAGGCGTAAGCGTTTCACCACGTGATCTACTTGCTGCCTCGCTTCCCGATCCAGCCACACTTGGTGGTCGCATGAAAGGTAAGACATGTGCGGGCGCTTTAATTAAAGGTTTAGATAAAGAGGGAAATCCAAAGGCGGTTTACATCTACAACGTTATTGATAACGCATGGTCAATGAAGGAGTATGGTGATCAAGCGGTTGTTTGGCAGACTGCGATTAACCCAGTGATTGCAATGGAGTTAATTCATAAAGGAATCTGGCAGCCATTAGGTGTTAATGGTCCAGAGTGGTTTGATGCAAAACCATTTTTAGAGTTACTAGAACAGTATGGAACTACCTGGAGTATCCGCGATGAAGATACGGCGGGAATTATCAAGTAATGGCAATTGCATTAATAACTGGTGCTACCGCTGGAATTGGTGCACAGTATGCAAGATTGCTGGCACGAGAAGGTTTTGATCTAATCCTGGTAGCACGCGATAAACAACGATTATCAGCTACCGCCAAAGTTTTAAGTAAAGAGTTTGGTGTGAAAGTTGAATTATTGCCTGCAGATTTAACCAAACCACTTCAATTAGAAAAGGTTAGAAAGCGCCTTAGCGATAGCAAAAAACCAGTCGATGTCTTGGTAAATAATGCTGGATTTGGTATTAACAAAAGTTTCTTAGATAGTGAAATCAAGGCAGAACAAGCCCTGTTAGATGTTTTAGTTACGGCTCCAATGCGATTAACTCATGCGGTCTTGCCAGTAATGCTGGAACGTAACTCTGGAGTTATTGTAAATGTCAGCAGTGTTGCTAGTTGGATCGCTGGCGGCAGTTACAGCGCAGCAAAATCATATTTAACAGTATTAACTGAATCCCTGCACACTGAACTTCGTTCAACAAAGGTAAAGATTTCAGCCTTATGTCCTGGGTTTACAAGAACTGAGTTTCACCAACGAGGTGGCATGAAGATGAAGGGTCTACCTAATTTCATGTGGTTATCAGCTGAGCAGGTTGTAGAAAAATCTTGGCGGGATGTAAATGCTGGAAAGGTGATATCAATTCCGGGCTGGCAGTACTTAATATTAAGCAGTATTTCACGATTTGGACCACGCCCAATGGTTCGTCGAATCGGTATGAATGTCCGCAAAAAGCAACGATAAGCACCATAACTTCACATTAAATTCACGGGTGATCTACAAGATATCCTCGATCACAGGCAGCTTCGTAAAGTAGACTCTAGCCATACCAAAGATAGTTAATTAAAGGAGCAACTCATGAAAAGAAAAATATCAGCGGCCATCATGGCAAGCTTTTTAATCTTAGGTTTCGCAACTCCAGCAACCGCTGCAACCTCAGGTGCTGCATGCCCAACAGCTGGTGCAACAGCGAAAATTGGAAATAGCAATTACATTTGTGCAAAAAATCCGTTTTTTAACACAACGAAGTTAACTTGGGTATGGGATGGCTGTATCGAGTTAAATACAGATTACCAAGCTGGAATCCGTGAGGCACAAACACTTCTTCGAGCATCTGAAACAAATCGCTTTCAACAAATCGAGCCAGTTGGCACAGCGCTAAAAGATTTGATTAAGTGGAACGCCTTAATTACCTATGCCCGTGGAAACATCGTTCACTATGGATCAACTTACTATTCAGCTACAAAGGCGAGCACAAACAAAGCACCTACCGCTAGCAACATTGGCAGGACCAAATTTTGGGTCGTTAGCAATCCAACAAGTGCAAGTGCAAAAATTGGCCAGATGCCATCTCCAACAGTTGTATTAGCAACTGCAACCAGGCAGATTTCAGCGCTGACAGCGGCATCAGTTAGATCAACGGTGCCTGCTACTAAGTTGAAATTGAATAACTTGGCAGCTGAGTTAACAACTAAGCGAGCCGCCCTTGAAGCAAATCAAGCGCCAATCCAAAGTGTTGTCGATTCATTGGATCCACTATTAACCGAGCTAAAGAGTGCGGTTGCATTGGTTTCAATTACTAGAGGTCTAATCAAGGATAAATGTAATCCAAAGTATTAATCTCTAGCCTTCTCGACTTTAAGCTGTCGTAATCGCATCCAATGCGGTTACGACAGTTTTTTTAATTTATCGAGCTCTGTCAACCCTTGGTGGAAGTAAGTGCTGGCAGACCACATATAGGCGACCAAAAACAGGTGCTGGCATTAATTCTTTCCAAAAAACCCTACTCTTTACAAAAATAATCTCTTAACATTTGAATGTGCACACCTATCTTTTTCTCAAACCGGCAGCCATGGTTCTGCTGGTTTTGCATTTTGCACTCCGTCTCTCTTTTGACCAACCAAGTATTTTGATCGATCTAATCCTCTTTAATTTAATTGGTTTACTAGCTGCGGTAATTGCATTACGGGCGCCAATTCTTACCGATCGTAAAGCAGCTTTTGCAATTGGCTATGCGCAATTAATCTGGAGCTTTGGCTCAATTCTTTCTACCTCAAACTCATTTTTTGAAACTTCATTTCCTTCTGTAATTTCAGAGCTTTGTTACGCCCTCTTTTATCCCTTAATCCTCTTCGGTGTAATTAGGGCTTTCACGCAGCGAGTAAAGATTGGCGCGCTAGAGTTATTAGACACCGTTATCGTGGCTGTCGGTTTCACCAGCGTATTAACCGCCTTTTTGTTAAAGCCTGCGAGGCTAACCTTTACTGGATCAGCCTTTAATGTTTTTCTATCAATTCTCTATCCAGTTGGCGATATCGTAATTTTGGCGATCTCCTTGGTCTACCTTCTTTTAAATCCAATTAGTAAGCGATCGCTTTTATTGTGCGCTGGATTATTAGCTTTCTCATTATCTGATTTACTTTTCATCTGGCTATCAATAAATGCTAGATATCGATTTGGATCAATAACCGATGATGGTTGGATCTTAGGCTTATTGCTTATCTCTTTATCTTTGTCATACTCTGGGGGCGAGGAAAAATTTTCGGAGAAAATCTCTTCATACTCTGCAACTATTGCATTAATTGCAAGTGGCTCACTGCTTGGAGTCGCTGCCTTTAATCCAGGCTATTTTCCGGCATTTGTTTTAATTCCTGGCTTCATCACAATTGCGCTGGCCTTTATCAGAATGAGTTTTGCGTTGCAGGAGGCAAACTCTGCCGGAACTGAGAGAGCACTGGCCCGCACTGATGAGTTAACTGGTTTATCAAATCGACGTAACTTTCTTACCTTTCTAAATGATACAAAGACAGGTTTTATATTTCTGCTTGATTTAGATGGCTTTAAATCAGTCAATGACTCATTAGGCCATGATGCAGGTGATCAATTACTGCGGCAGGTAGCAACAAGATTCTCCAGAGTACTGCCACCCAACGCTCTGATTGCTAGGTTGGGTGGAGATGAGTTTGGCATCATCGCAAATATCGCAGAGCAGGAGGCGGTAGAACTTAGCCACGCAATTCAATCAACTTTGAGCTATCCCTTTTTGATTTCAG
>WLHY01000062.1 GCA_009702465.1 Actinomycetota bacterium | reverse complement strand
TCATAGATTTAGGCGCCCACCAGTTTCGTTCACCAAATAAGCGCATCAATGCCGGCACCAATAAGCCCCGGACTAGTGAGGCATCTAGCAAAATAGCGAAGGCAACGCCAAAGCCCAGCATCTTGATTGAGGTAACACCACTGATCATAAATGAGGCAAAGACAATAGCTAAGAGCCCAGCAGCTGCGGTAATGATTCTGGCAGATCGTTGTAATCCAACTGCAACAGATTCAGTATTACTCTTTCCAGCATCATGCTCCTCTTTAATTCGTGAAAGCAAAAAGAGTTCGTAATCCATTGATAAACCAAAGGTAACTACGGCAACTAAAATTATCGAACCAGTATCTAATGCACCCGTTACTGTGAAATCTCCAACCAACCATCTCAAATTACCTTCAATAAATATCCAGGTAATTGCGCCCATAGTTGCAGCTAATGAGAGAATATTTAAAATCACCGCTTTTATCGGCAATATGATTGATCCAGTAAAGACAAACAGTAAGAGCAGTACACCAATTGCAATCCATAGCAATGCCCAAGGAAGTGTTCGAGCGGTTCCACTTTGGGTATCGGCGTAATCTGCTGCAACACCACCAATCAATGTTCCAGGTGGTGCTGGAATCAATCGAATCTCATTAATCAATTTTTCAGCCTCTGGAGTTCGTGGACCCATTGAATGAATGGCGGTTACTCGTAGATCTTCACCAACTACTTGAGTACTACCAATTCTTACAACTCCAGGAACCTTCGCAATTGCATTTGTGTATTGGTTGACTTGGTCTCCTAAAGTTGCACCTTTTGGCATGATGATCTCAATTGGATTGCCCTCTTGCCCAGGAAATCTCTCCAAGATAACTCGCGCAGCAGTGGCTGCCGCATTACTGGCTGGCAGTACTCGGCTATCTACTTGAGAAAAAACTATGTTCTTAACTGGCGCCGCTAGCACAGTTAAAATTATTAAAGATAGAACAACAACTGAAATTGGTTTGCGCATAACAAATCTAGCAACATCTGCCCATCTACCATCATCTTTTGTGACCTTCACACTTTTGCGAACTAATCCTTTATCAATTCTTGTACCTAAAATTGCAAGTAAAGCAGGTAGTGCGATTAATGCACCGGCAACCGCCATCAGAACTACGGTAATTCCCGCATATCCAAATGATTTTAAAAACATTTGTGGGAACAAGGTTAATGAGGCCAAGGTAAGTACAACTGTTAGGCCAGAGTAGAAAACAGTTTTTCCGGCAGTTTTTACAGTGTTAACAATGGCATCTTCAATTGATTTACCTGAGTGCAACTCTTCTCGGAACCTGTTCACCACCAGCAATGCATAATCAATTCCTAAACCAAGGCCTAAGCCAGTTATTAAATTTAAGGCAAAGACGCTCACGCCAGTAAAGAGCGTAATAATGTAAATAACCAGTAGTGATCCCAGAATCGCGCCAACACCTACCAACAACGGCATGGCACTTGCTACTAACCCACCAAATACAAAGACTAATAAGATAAAGGTCAATGGGATTGATATTGATTCCGCCAGCTTTAGATCATCAGCAATCTTGGTATTGATCGCATGCGCAAAGACTCCTGTGCCGCTGGCATAGATATTTAAATTTGCGTACTTTCCATCATATTTCTCTTGGATCTCTTTACCCAGTTGTTGAATCACATCCCAATCAGATTCATCGCTGTAGATAAACAAAAATCCAGATTTACTATCTTTACTTAATAGTGATGGTGCGCCCCCAGTTGACCAATATGAGAGAGTGTTGCCGACATTTGGTTCGGCTCTTAAATCCGCCTCTAGCTGTGCAACAGTTGCATACACCGCAGGATCAGATGCAGTTGTAGGTGCTTCAACTACAAGAACTACGGAAGGATCTTCTACCTTAAAAACATCGGTGAGGTACTCATAAGCTTTATAAGAGTCAGAGTTTGGATCGCTGTATCCGCCGCTATCTAACTTTCCAAATACGCCAGTACCAATAGCGCCCGCCAAAATTATGCCGATTAAGTAGAGAGAAAAAATTGATTTCTTGCGCCGAACTATGGTGAGACCAATTTTTTCAAACATTAACAATCCATTCAGAGATTCAAAGTAATCTTTGTAGAGTAGAATCACTATTCTAATGAGTAAAAATAAGGATTCAGATCAAATAAAGCCATTGTTGGCGAAGATCACAAATGATGAAATTGACTTAGAAGTTGATGAGAAACGTGATGAAGAGATTAAGGGTGATAGACCACCTCACCACGGTGGTTAAATTAGGCTTCTGATTTAGGTGGCGCCGCTTTTTCAACCTTGCTCTCAGATTTAACCGTTGTATCTGACTTTGTTGCAGCCGGTGATGCTGGCGCTGAGGATGCCCTTGAATCTGTTTTGTAGAAGCCACTTCCTTTAAATACAACTCCAACATTGTTATAAAGTTTGCGGACCGCACCTTTGCAAAGTGGGCAGATCTCGATAGCTGGCTCTGAAAAAGATTGCACAGCCTCAAATTGGTGATCGCACAGGTTGCATTGATACTCATAGGTGGGCATAGGACAGAATCTTAAAGTAGTGGCAAGATTAGGACTAATTGAAAGCGGTGATTGATGAAAAAAATGGCGATATTGCTTAACTCTCTGATTCTGCTTGCCTTAACAACCACTTTCTTTGTTGCACCCGCAAATGCCACATCATTAATCAGCTCTTCACCAGTTGGCGGATCTGTTCTCAGTTTGGCGCCAACTGCAGTGACAATTACCGCAAATACCGATTTAACAGATGGTGCTAATGAGGTAACTGTGCTCGATCCACTTGGCGTGCGAGTTGATGATGGTTCATTACAGATGACCGGCGCAACTTTAACGGTGGGTGTAAAACCATTAACTGCAACTGGTGTTTACACAGTTAATTACACAATGATGGCGGTAGGTGAAGAATCCTTGACTGGCAGCTTTACCTTTTTGTTTAACGCACCAGCTGTGATTGCAGAACCAACACCATCTCTTTCAACTCCATCAGAGCAATCATCTGATTCTGCATCAGTTAATCGCACCAGCGATCTGCTTGTGATCGCCCTATTGATCTTTGCAATCTTTATCTTGATATTAATGGTGAAGTATGCAAAACAAACCTTTAAAGGCTCACCAACTCCAAGGGTTAAAACAATTAAAAAACCAGGTAGATCACGAAAAATTTCCAAGTAATATCATCATAGAATGATTGAAATCTTCGCAACCTTAAGCAATGGCTTGATGCAGCTAGCTGCATTAGTTGCGATCGGCTTGATGATCTCATTAGCAGCTTTGGCAGAAGATGATAAAGGAAGTATCAGAAGTACTAAATTAGCAAGACGTTGCAAAAACTTTTTCTGGATTTGGTTAGTAAGTATCGCAATATTTGTTGTAATCCAAGTTGCCTACCTGTTAGAAATAACAATCCTCGAGTCATTTGATTCAAACTTAATCAGATCATATTTAACTCAAATTGCTATCGGCAAAACCTACCTATTCCAGGTTTTCTGTATCTTGCTAATTTTGATGATTCCACTTAAAAAAATTTGGGCAGCCTACTTAGGATCAGCTATCGGCTTAATTGCAGTTGTTGCACCAGCATTCCAAAGCCATGGCAGTACCTCTGGTAATCACGCCTTAGCAATTGGTGCCTTAGTGATCCACATAATCGCACTTACCTTTTGGGTAGGTGGCTTGATAGGTGTGATGCAATTTAATAAAGAGGAGTTTAAATTTTCCCTACCTAGATTTAGCGTCATAGCTCTTTGGAGCGCAATTACTGTTGCTATTTCAGGCGTAGCAAATGCATTGACACGGCTAGATTCAATTGCGGCTTGGCAAAGCAGATACGGCGCATTAGTAATTTTAAAGATTGTGTTAACCAGTATTTTGATTGGATTTGGTGCGCTGCACCGCCGATTACTTTTGAAAAGTAATTACCCTTCAATTTATCGATTGGTAATTGGTGAGATATTTGTAATGTCAATGACGGTATTTGTTGGCAGCTGGCTTTCAAATACTGCACCACCGGTTCGCGAGGTAGCGGTTTCACCGGCGTTGTTGATTACTGGATTAGAAATGCCACCTGCTCCAACTTTTTCAAGTGTTCTGCTTGCTTATGATCCAGATGGCTTAATGATTGGAATATTACTTTTTGCAGTTGCCTTGTATATAAGAGGTGTAGTTGCATTATCTCGACGTGGTGATAAGTGGCCAATAGGCAGAACTATCGCCTTCGCCTTGGGCATTGCAGCCATTGATTTTGCAACAAGTGGCGGTCTAGGCGTTTACTCTCGATTTGCATTCTCCAACCACATGTTGGCTCATATGGTGTTAGGAATGATTGCACCGATTGGAATTGTTTTAGGTGCACCAATTACTTTGGCATTACGCACATTGCCAATTGGCAGAAGCAAAAATGAGTTAGGAATTCGGGGCGTATTTATCAACCTGCTCCACTCTAAATTAGGCAAAGTTTATGCAAATCCGATTGTGGCCTTAGCGATATTTGATGGCTCCCTATTTGCACTTTACTTCACACCACTATTTGGCGAGTTAATGTTGAGCCACAGTGGTCACTTGTTTATGAATCTTCACTTTATTTTGGCTGGTTACCTCTTCTTCCAATCAATCATTGGCATTGATCCGATGCCGATAAAGATTCCGTATATTGTGAAGATAGTTGTCTTATTTGCCGCAATGAGTATTCACGCATTTTTCTCAGTCGCACTTATGTCATCATCAGCTCTTTTGGATAATGGTTACTTCATCGCTCTTGAGCGGCCATGGGCTACAGATTTATTGGCAGATCAAAATTTGGGTGGTGCAATTGGTTGGGCCATGGGAGAGGTACCGATCCTGCTTGCGCTACTTGCCACATTTATTCAATGGACCAAGGCTGATAAGAAGGAGAGCGGTCGAATTGACCGAGCAGCAGAACGTGCTGCAGCCATGGGCGAGGATGATGAACTTGCAAAGTACAACAAGTACTTAGCTCAATTAAACAGAGATGATGGACGAGAAAAATCAGATTAGGATTGGTACATGGCTTTTTCTTCAGAATCTAATATGGCACCACTTTTTGGTGATGAGTACCAATCACTTCGGGAAAGTGTTAGCGCGCTAGCCCAAAAAAAGATTTTACCTTTTGCGCAAGATGTTGATGAAAATGCCAGATACCCGCAGGAAGCAGCGGATGCATTACAACAAGCTGGTTTGGCTGCGGCACATGTTCCTGAAGAGTTTGGCGGTCAAGGCGCAGATGCATTAGCAACTGTCATTATTATTGAAGAGGTGGCACGAGTTTGTGGCGCATCATCCTTAATTCCAGCGGTAAATAAGTTGGGATCGGTTCCATTATTAATTGGTGCAAGCCAGGAACAAAATAAAAAGTACTTAACTCAATTAGCCCAGGGAAAAGGTTTCTCATACTGCCTCTCTGAATCAGAGGCTGGCTCTGATGCTGCTGCAATGAAAACTAAAGCAACTGCATCTGGTGATAAATGGATTTTATCTGGAAGTAAAAAGTGGATCTCTAATGCAGGTGTTTCAGAGTTTT
>WLHY01000061.1 GCA_009702465.1 Actinomycetota bacterium | reverse complement strand
TAACCGCTGGTGAAATCACCGCTCAAGTTGTGATGGCGGCAAAGGCGTGTGCAGCTGGTGAGTTACCAGGAGGTGAAACTCGTTTATCAAATGTTGTCTTTATGGGAATGGGTGAGCCGCTGGCTAATTACAAACCGGTTATGCAATCAGTTAGAAATTTAACCTCACCACAACCAAATGGTCTTGGTATCGGTGCTCGATCAGTTACCGTATCAACGGTTGGTTTAGTTAGTGGAATTGATAAATTAATCGATGAAGATATTCCAGTAACACTTGCTATTTCATTACATACTCCTGATGATGAACTGAGAGATTCCTTGGTGCCAATTAACTCTCGCTGGAAGGTGCGCGAGGTCTTGCAAGCAGCTGATCGTTATGAAGCAAAGACTGGCAGGCGCTATTCAATTGAGTATGCATTAATTAGAGATATTAATGATCAAGCATGGCGGGCAGATCTACTTGGTCGCTTACTGAAGAATAAAAATGCACATGTAAATTTAATTCCATTAAATCCAACCCCAGGTTCAAAGTGGACCGCCTCAAGACCTGAGGATGAGCGAGCCTTTGTTGAGATCCTGGAAGGTTATGGGGTGCCGGTAACTGTTCGCGATACCCGTGGCCGTGAGATTGATGGGGCATGTGGTCAATTAGCAGCGGCCGAAGTATCCTCGGCCAAGTAAGTTTCCTATAAAAATTAGTTAGAAGCGGAAAGGCTTTAAAGTGAAGGTGCTAAAGAATTTTGTAAATGGTCAATCGGTAGATTCTAAATCAGGCAAAACAACTGATTTAGTAAACCCAGCAACTGGAAAAGTTTTCGCTACCGCACCAAACTCAAATGAGGCAGATGTTGATGCTGCATTAAAGGCTGCCGCTGCCGCCTTTCCAGAGTGGCGCGATGCCACACCATCTACTCGTCAAAAAGCCTTACTTAAAATTGCAGATGCACTTGAAGCAAACGCGGAAAAATTAGTAGCAATTGAATCTGAAAATTGTGGCAAGCCAATCTCAGTCACCATGAGCGAGGAGATTCCGCCCATGATCGATCAGATTAGATTTTTTGCTGGTGCTGCTCGAAATCTTGAGGGTAAATCAGCTGGTGAGTATATGAATGGCATGACCTCATTTGTGCGACGTGAACCAATTGGTGTTTGTGCGCAGGTAACCCCGTGGAATTACCCAATGATGATGGCGGTCTGGAAGTGGGCACCAGCAATTGCTGCTGGAAATACAGTTGTATTAAAACCATCTGACACCACACCAGCTTCAACCCTATTTATGGCGCAGATTATGAGTGAGTTCTTACCAGCTGGTGTATTTAATGTGGTTTGCGGTGAGCGAGATACTGGCCGTGCCTTAATCTCACACAAGATTCCTGCGATGGTTTCAATTACCGGTTCAATTCGTGCAGGTATTGAGGTAGCAAAATCTGCAGCTGATGATGTGAAAAAAGTGCATCTTGAGCTTGGTGGTAAAGCACCAGTTGTTGTATTTGCCGATGCTGATCTACAAGCTGCAGCTGAAGGTATTGCAGTTGCTGGCTTCTTTAATGCTGGTCAAGATTGCACCGCTGCAACTCGAGTAATTGTTGAAGCGAGTGCTTACGATAAATTTGTGCAGTTATTAACTGAACAAGCCAAAGATAAAATTGCAGTAGGAAATCCAGATGAGGATGTATTAGTAGGCCCAGTAAATAATGCCAATCAATTAGAGCGAGTTAAAGGTTTCATTGATCGCCTGCCAGCACATGCCAAGGTAAGTGCCGGCGGTAAGGTATTAGATCGTCCAGGATTTTTCTTTGCACCAACTGTTGTGGTTGATCTAAAGCAGGATGATGAGATCATTCAAAATGAGATCTTTGGTCCTGTGATTACAGTTCAAAGGTTCACAGATGAGACTCAGGCGATTGAGTATGCAAATGGGGTTGAGTACGGTCTAGCTTCAAGTGTTTGGACAAAAGATCATGGTCGGGCAATGCGATTGGTAAAGGCCTTTGATTTTGCGTGCGTCTGGATCACTACCCATACTCCGCTGGTGGTCGAGATGCCTCATGGTCGATTTGGTCGATCTGGAGTTGGTAAGGATCTCTCAGGTTACGGCTTTGAGGATTACACCAGAATTAAGCATGTAATGACCAATATAAATGCTTAACAGCAGCGCTTTTGGGGTCTAGGATTTCGCTAATCCAAGAGGTTGATCTCTTTCAGCCCTGATCAGAAAGTGGTGCGATGACCAACAACAGCTCCAACTCAAACAACACAAATAAAGATAAGTTAAATAAGTTAGCGGCAGATAATTCAATTCCATCAGAGATTAAAAACTTAATTTCAAAATCATTATCCCGCAGAACTGTGTTGGCAGGAGTTGGTGGCGCAGGTGCAGCGGTTGCACTTGCTTCATGTAGCAGTGGTGGTTCTTCAGCTGAAAATGTTCGCTGGGCAAACTGGACTGAGTATCTAGATTACGACGAGGAAACTGGCGAGAATCCTTCACTAGTTGATTTTGCTAGTGCAAATGGCATTGAAGTTTCATACAAAGAGGCAATTTTAGATAATGATGAGTTCACTGCGCCATTACTAGATAAATTACGTTCTAAAAAAGATATTGGTTATGACTTAGTAACTCTTACCGACTGGATGACTGCGCGTTGGATCCGCTTGGGTTACACCGCTACATTCACAGAAGGTGGCATTCCAAACAAAGCCAACCTAATCTCTTCACTACAAAATCCATCATTTGATCCAGGTCGCACTCAATCACTTCCATGGCAAGGCATCATGGCTGGTGTTGGATGGAATACCGAGAAGATTCCAGCGGGAATTAAATCAATAAAAGATTTATTCTCACCAAAGAACAAGGGCAAGGTTGTAGTGCTCTCTGAAATGCGCGACACCATGGGCTTAATTTTGACCCACCTTGGAATTGATCCATCAAAGGATTTCACTGAAGATCAATTTATGCAGGGTATTGATTTCTTGGATAAGCAGGTTAAAGATGGCATCGTAATTGGTGTTAGAGGCAATGAGTACACCCAAGAACTTCGCGATGGAAATGTTTGGGCGGTCATTGGTTGGTCTGGCGATATGTTCCAGCTAAAGGCAGAGTCAGATGGAAAGTTTGATTTTGCTCTCCCAGAAGAGGGCGGCATCATCGCAAATGACAACTTAATGATTCCAGTAACGGCAACAAATAATGCTGCGGTTGAGAAGTTAATTAACTACTACTACGACCCAGCTGTAGCTGCAAAGGTGGCAGCCTTCGTTAACTATGTTTGCCCAGTTGAGGGTGCACAAGCTGAGATGGCCAAGTTTGATGCAGAGCTTGCAACAAGTGAGTTCATCTTCCCAACCGAAAAGACAAAATCTCAACTCAAGATCTTCCGCGCACTTACTGCGGCTGAGGAGACTAAGTTCCAGACAGCGTTTCAATCGGTGGCTGGTAACGCCTAATGGCAGTTGATGCGTCAACTTCTGCTAAAGGCGACTTAATAATAAAAAACCTCACTAAAACTTATGGTGAGTTCAACGCAGTTGATGATCTATCGTTAGTAATTCCGAAGGGTTCATTCTTCGCACTTCTTGGACCCTCCGGTTGTGGCAAGACAACAACTCTTCGAATGATCGCAGGACTTGAAGAGCCAACATCGGGCAGTATTTCAGTTGGCACAACTGATATCACTGATATGAAGCCGTACAAGCGACCAGTTAATACTGTGTTTCAAAACTACGCATTATTTCCTCACCTATCTATCTTTGAAAATATCGCATTTGGTTTGCGTCGCAGAGGTGTTAGCGATGCAGAGGTTAAGGCGCAGGTAGATAAGGTTTTGAACTTAGTTGAACTGCCACAGCTAGCCGAGCGCAAGCCAAATCAATTATCAGGTGGTCAGCAACAACGTATTGCAGTTGCTCGCGCAATTGTGAACAAGCCCGCCTTATTACTTCTAGATGAACCACTTGGCGCCCTTGATCTTAAGTTGCGCCGGCAAATGCAGATTGAGTTAAAGTGGATCCAAACTGAAATTGGTATCACCTTCGTGCATGTAACCCATGATCAAGAAGAGGCGATGACCATGGCGGACACAATTGCTGTTATGAACAATGGCAAGATCGAGCAGATGGGCTCACCTGAAGAGCTTTATGACTCACCACGCACCTCATTTGTTGCTAACTTTTTAGGACAATCCAACTTGATTCCAGGCACCATTACTGGCAATGATGGCGACAATTTAGTTATTGAATTATTTGGTAACAAGGTTGCAGTACCTAAAAGACGCAGCTCAGCCCATGGCAACTCAGTTCTAGTTGGTATTCGCCCTGAAAAGTTCCGCGTTGCTGCTGAAGGAAAGGGTGCCACTGGCAATGTACTTACCGGGGGTGTGGTCTCAGATGTTTCCTACATCGGAGTATCAACTCAGTATCAAGTTGAGATGCCTTGGGGCAAAGAGTTAATGGTCTTTGAACAAAATGATGATGATGAGGATTTTTTGCGCAAGGGTGAAAAGGTCACATTATCTTGGGAGCCAGTTTTTTCATTTGTGCTAGATGGCAGTGAAATTGCATCCTCTGGTTCACATTAACAATGGCCGTAATTAGCCGCCCAAGTGGCAAGGTATTTGCACTAAAAGATAATAAATCTGCATTTCCTTACCTGTTATTAGCACCTGGCTTGTTGTGGCTATTTATGTTTTTTATCTTGCCAATTGCAAATTTGGCGCAGATGTCAACCAAAACAAGCAGTGGTGAAACTGGCGAGTTTGTGCAAAGTTATAGATTTGCTAACTTCTTTGATTCATTTATGGATGCAAGTGGACAATTTGCAAGATCATTTCTCTACGCCACCTTAGCCACCTTAATCGCCTTAGCAATTGCCTATCCACTGGCGTACGCCATCGCATTTAAATCTGGTAAGTTGAAAAATGTTTTATTGGTACTAGTAATTGCACCATTTTTTGTTTCATTCCTGCTTCGCACCATTGCCTGGAAGCAGATTCTTGGTGAAGAGGGAGCAGTGACAGCTATCTTGCGCACCTTGCACATCATCTCACCGCAAACAACATTAACTTCAAGCGCCTTTGCAGTTGTGACCGGTCTTGCCTATAACTTCCTGCCCTTTATGACCTTACCAATTTATGCATCCCTTGAGCGGATTGATCCACGAACATTGGAAGCATCTGGTGATTTATATGCCAATGGATTTACTACCTTTCGCAAGGTAACCCTCCCGCTATCGATGCCAGGAGTTGTAGCTGGCACCTTGCTGACATTTATTCCAGCCGCCGGTGATTACATCAATGCAAATATTTTAGGAAATCCAAATACCAAAATGCTGGGAAATGTTATTGAAGCACGATTCTTCAAGATAGTTGATTACCCAACCGCCGCCGCCTTGTCCTTCACTTTGATGGCAGCAATCTTGATCTTAATTACCTTTTATATTCGCAAGGCTGGAACGGAGGAGTTGGTGTGAAAAAATTAACTCGCTGGTTCTCCAAGAATTTAATTCGCATCTACGCAGGCATGGCATTTATCTACCTCTTTATTCCAGTGCTCTACACATTTATTTACTCCTTTAATGACAGCGGTAAGACCAACTTAATTTGGAAGGGATTTACCTTTGAAAAGTGGAGCAATCCATGTGGCGCGCCAGACATCTGCAGCGCACTTGGTAACTCCTTTTTGATTGG
>WLHY01000060.1 GCA_009702465.1 Actinomycetota bacterium | reverse complement strand
GATTTCACCACGTACCGGTGATCTAGAGCTAGATGGCCTGATTTCACTAGAGGAGTTACAGGAGAGCATTGGTGTCTCACTGCCAGAGGGACCTTATGAAACACTCAGTGGTTTCATAATGCACTTCTTGGGAAGAATCGCAGTTGAACATGATGTTGTTCGAGTAAATGGTGCTCGATTTACAATTATCTCTATGAGTGGCAAACGGGTAGGTCAAGTTCTAGTCGCTCGAGATGAGATTTAACAATGTCTAAGAAGCGGGTTTTATCGGGAATCCAACCAACCCATGACTCATTTCATCTTGGTAATTACTTAGGTGCGATTAAGCAATGGGTTGATCTACAACAAAGCCATGATGCTTTTTACTGCGTTGTGGATCTGCATGCCTTAACTGTTGAGACTGATCCAAAGTTATTAGCAAAGCGAACACTTCTCTCTGCCGCCCAATTAATTGCAGTTGGGGTTGATCCAAAGTTATGTACCTTGTTTGTGCAATCTCATGTACCAGCTCATAACCAATTAGCTTGGGTGCTTGAATGTTTAACCGGCTTTGGCGAAGCGGGTCGAATGACACAATTTAAGGATAAGTCGCAAAAGGGTGGCGCAGATCGAACAAATGTTGGTTTATTTACCTACCCAATTTTGCAGGCAGCAGATATTTTGTTGTACCAAGCAAATAATGTTCCAGTCGGTGAGGATCAACGACAGCACATTGAATTAACTAGAGATTTAGGGCAACGCTTTAATAGCAAGTACCAAAAGGTTTTCACAATTCCAGAGGCGCACATTATTAAATCAATGGCAAAGATCAATGATCTACAGGAGCCAACCGCCAAGATGAGTAAATCCGCTAACTCAATGGCTGGGGTAATTGAATTACTAGATAGCCCAGATGTGACTTTGAAAAAGTTTAAATCCTCTATGACAGATACTGGCCGTGAGGTTAAATTTGATCCAGTTGAAAAGAGCGGAATCTCAAACCTACTTACAATTCACTCTGCTTTCTCTGGAAAATCAATTGCTGATTTAGAGGCTGAGTTTGCCGGTAAAGGTTATGGAGATTTCAAGGTTTCAGTAGCTGAGGTTGTAATTGCAGCTCTTGACCCAATCCGTAAAAAAACCGAGGAGTTAATGAACGATAAGGCGCAACTACTTCAGATTCTAAAGAGTGGTGCAGAAAAAGCCGATGCAGTTGCAAGCAAGACATTAGCTGATACATATGCAGCTTTAGGTCTGATCTCAAATGGCTAAGCAAAACCAAAAAGTTTTTATCACTCTGATTCTTTTACTCTCCTTACTTTCGCCAATTAACTCGGCACAGGCAGCACCGATCAAAATCGCGATTGTCTATGCCGAGGGTGGTCGTGGTGATAATGGCGCCAACGATCTTGCCGCGCTGGGAATTGCACGAGCGATCAAGAAGAACAATCTCAATCCACTAGATATCCGGGAACAGATCACCAATGGCACATTGGGTGATCGCATTACCAGGGTCAGATTTCTAGCAAAAAATAATTACAAGTTAATAATCTGTATCGGCGCAGCCTATGCGGATACGGTAAAACGTATTGCAAATGAGTACCCAAACACTCAATTTGCCATCATCGATGATCAATCAGTTGCACTTACCAATGTCTCAAATCTCTCCTTTGCTCTCTCTCAAGGTATTTACATTGCAGGCGCAGCACTTGCCGCAGCTTCAAAGAGTGGAAAGATTGCCTTTGTCGCTGATAAGGCCGATTCATCGGCAGCTGTAAATCTTGCCGTATTTACCAAAGGCGCAAGAAGTATCAATTCAAAGATCAGGGTAAGCAGTGCGTTGATTGATCAATCAAGTGGTGAAGATATTAAGGCGCTGGTTTTAACCGGCAATGACCAAGTATTTTCAACCTGGAGTAAATCTGATCTGGTTATCTCCACTGTTGCCGGCTTGAATAATCGAGGAAGAAAAGCATTAATTTCAGGTGTGCTACCTGATCAATTCTTCTTAAATATCTCTGCTGGAAAAAAGAATCAGTACTTAGTCGTTAAGAAGAGATATGATTTTGTAGTCGAACAGATGATTGCAGCTGAGTTAGCTGATAAAAATATCTTAGATATTTTGGATGCAGATAAAGGCATTTATGGTCGAAGCTATGGCATCAACGAGGGCGGGCTCTCAGTGGCCTTAATCACCGGTAAAAAACTTCCTATACGGATACAAACAATTGTCTCCGATGTGAAATCTGGGAAAATCAAGCCCTAGCTACAGATTCTCCGCATAGAACTTTAAACTCTTAATTAAGGGTTTACTACTGAGAAAAGAAAAGGTAATAATCCAGTTTGGGCGTTGCGTACCTTGATTTTAATCTTCCATATAGGGTCAGCCCACAACCTAAACACCCTACCTAGGAGGGCCAATTGAGCAAGAAACTACATGTTTTAAGCATCATCGCCGCATCAACACTTGTTGCTGGCGTTGTTGTTGCTCCAGCTGCACAAGCAGCCGGAACTAAGCAAAAAGTTTGTGTTGCGCTAGATACTGGCGGCATTAACGATAAATCATTTAACCAAACCTCATATGCAGGTGCACTAGCTGCTCGATCACGCGGCTTTGCTTCATCTGTTGAGTACTTACCTGCTAAATCACCTGCAGATTACGTACCAAATCTAAAGAGCTTTGTTGATAAGAAATGTACTTTAATTATTGGCGTTGGATACACATTATCCGATGCAATTAAAGCCTCTGCAGCAGCAAACCCTGGCATCAAGTATGCAATCGTTGATGACAATTCAGGTGCAGCAAATGTTAAGGGAATTACCTTCAAGACAGATGAGAATTCATTCTTGATTGGTTACCTTGCAGCTGGCATGTCAAAGAGTGGAAAAGTTGCTACATACGGCGGTATCCAACTTCCAACTGTAACAATCTTCATGGATGGCTTTGCCAGAGGTGTTGAGTACTACAACGATGTAAAGAGCAAGAATGTTCAAGTTCTTGGTTGGAATACTGCAACTAAGACCGGTACCTTCCTTGGTTCATTTGTTGATTCAACAAAGGCTCTTGCTACCTCAATTGCATTTGAGCAACAGGGCGCAGATGTAATCTTCCCAATCTCTGGTGGAATGCAGGAAGTAACTGCTGGTAATAGCGTTAAGAGCAAGAAGTCCAATGTAATTTGGGTTGATGCCGCTGTTATGGCAACCGGTGCGAAGTTTGCATCTGTTACACCAGTTTCTGCACTAAAGGGCCTAAATGAAGGCGTACTTGCAACTGTGAAAGAGGCCTTTGATGGCAAGTTCTCAAACAGAGAGTATGTCGGAACTTTGAAGAACAAGGGTGTTGGATATGTAATTACACCTGCATGGAGCAAGAAGATTCCTGCATCACTTCAAAAAGAGGTAAGAGAGCTAGGAGTAGATATTGCAGGCGGCTGGGTTCCAGTCAGTTAATTGATCGACTAAAAGTTGATCAGTCAGTAGTATCGCTGGGTGAGTTAGAAATCTAACTCACCCAGTTTCTATTTAACGGCAAATTAGTAGGAGAAGAAATGTCATTAGAGTTAAAGGGGATTACCAAAAGATTTGGCTCCTTTATAGCTAATGATGCAATAGATTTAAAGGTTGCTGATGGTGAAATCCACGCAATTCTTGGTGAAAATGGTGCTGGTAAATCCACCCTTATGAATATCGTTTATGGTCTGTTGCAACCAGATGCTGGCAGTATCTCAATTAATCAGAAGGTAGTTCAGATATTGCAACCAGCTGATGCCCTTGATTTGGGTATTGGCATGGTGCATCAACACTTTATGTTGGTACCAGTTTTTACAGTTGCCGAAAATATTGTTTTGGGGCATGAGCAAACAAAGCGTGGAATCCTGACCCTTGATCAAGCAAAATCAAAGATTAAAGAGATTGCCGATGAGTTTAAGTTTGATATAGATCCTGATGCTTTAATTGAAGAGATACCGGTTGGAATTCAACAGCGGGTAGAAATTATTCGGGCTTTAATGTATGACGCAAAGGTTTTGATTTTAGATGAACCGACTGCAGTTTTGACACCACAAGAAACTGATGAGCTACTAAATATGATGCGCGCCTTGCGGGCAAAGGGTCGGTCAATTATCTTCATCACTCATAAATTGCGCGAGGTAAAAGAGGTTGCAGATAAGATCACCATTATTCGTCGTGGAAAAGTTGTTGGATCTGTTGCACCAACAGCCTCTCAGGAGGAGCTCGCCAGTTTGATGGTTGGCCGAGAGGTTGATTTAATCCCAGATAAATCAGCGGTAAATGCTGGAAGCAATATGCTGGTGATTTCTGATCTAAATATATTTGATACATCTGGTCGAAAAATAGTTAAAGAGCTATCTCTCGAGATTAAGGCGGGTGAAATACTTGCGATTGCTGGTGTGCAAGGTAATGGTCAATCAGAATTAGCCAGAGCAATCATAAATTTAGAGCCCCATGTAACAGGCTCGATCAAGTTAGATTCCGATGAAATACTTGGAAGAAGTGTGAGCCAAACCCTGCAAACAGGGGTTGCCTATATTCCAGAGTCTAGAGAGCTAGATGGCTTGATCGGCTCCTTTAGCATCGCCGAAAATTTAATCTTAGATACTCATGAGTTTCCACCAGTTGCATCACGAGGTGTGATGGATATGGGGTACATCAAAGATAATGCTCAACGTTTGATTAAAGAGTTTGATGTTCGCACCCAAAGTATCTATGACACGGCATCATCTTTATCTGGTGGCAACAAACAAAAGGTAGTTCTAGCCAGAGAGCTTTCAAGATCGGTAAAGCTAGTTATAGCCTCACAACCAACCCGTGGCTTAGATGTTGGCTCAATTGAGTTTGTTTACAACCGTTTACTAGCAGAACGAGCTGCCAATAAGGCGATTTTATTATTTAGTACCGAACTTGATGAGGTTATTGCATTAGCAGATCGCATCGCAGTAATTTATAAGGGTGAGATTGTTGGAATAGTAAAATCAGATGTAACCCGCGAAAAATTGGGATTAATGATGGCGGGCGTGAAATGATAAATAAATTCTTCGCAAGTATCCAAGGCAAAGTTTTACTGCCATTTTTAGCATTTATCTCAGCATTCTTTTTAGGTGGTGTTGTAATTGTCTTGACTGATTCAGAGATAATGAATCAGATTAAATCACCTGGAAAGTTTTTAACTGCAGCAGGTGCCAAAATTGGGAATTCCTACTTAGCAATCTTTCAAGGTTCGATATTTGATATTAATTTAGCTCGAGAATCTGGTTGGCAACAAGGCTTTTATCCAATGTCAGAAACAATTGTTACAACGACACCATTAATTTTGGCAGGTTTATCAGTAGCGCTGGCATTTAAATCTGGTCTATTTAACATTGGCGCTCAAGGACAATTTATCTTTGGTGCAATCGGTGCCTCTTATATTGGATTCCGTTATGAGTTTAATCCAGTACTACATGTGACTTTAGCTTTGGTGACAGGAGTTATTTTCGCTGGCTTGTTTGGTGGTGTAGTTGGATTGCTAAAGGCAAAGACAGGTGCTCATGAGGTGATTGTCACCATCATGCTTAATTATGTAGCGGCCTTGTTTATTTTGTGGTTACTAAAAACAAAGACATTTCTTCGACCAGAACGTTTTGATCCAATTGCTCCAGAGGTAAATCCAAGTGCACAATTGCCCAAGTTATTTGGTGTTGAGCAACGAATACACATCGGTATTTTTATCTCATTAGCAGCGGTAATAATGGTTTGGTGGCTGCTAAATCGAAGCACCTTGGGCTTT
>WLHY01000006.1 GCA_009702465.1 Actinomycetota bacterium | reverse complement strand
TCCTTTAATGACAGCGGTAAGACCAACTTAATTTGGAAGGGATTTACCTTTGAAAAGTGGAGCAATCCATGTGGCGCGCCAGACATCTGCAGCGCACTTGGTAACTCCTTTTTGATTGGCTTCTCATCTACCTTTGTTTCAACAGTCTTAGGAACTTTGATTGCATTTGCGCTGGGCCGCTATAAGTTCAGAGGTCGTTCAACTACAAATCTTCTAATCTTCTTACCGATGGCAACACCTGAGATCGTTCTTGGCGCCTCTCTTCTAACTATGTTTATCAATTTTGGATTAAACACCTCACTGCTTACAACAATCATTGCCCACGTAATGTTTTGTATCTCATTCGTCGTAGTAACTGTAAAGGCCCGCGTTGCCTCACTTGATCCAAGGCTTGAACAAGCCGCAATGGATCTCTATGCCAATGAATGGCAAACCTTCCGCCGCGTAACATTTCCACTAGTTCTACCAGGTATTGCAGCAGCAGCGCTACTTGCCTTCTCTCTTTCATTTGATGATTTCATCATCACCAACTTCACCGCTGGAACGGTCAATACCTTTCCAAAGTTTGTCTATGTCTCAGCTGGACGTGGAATTCCTGCACAAGCAAATGTGATTGGCTCAGCAATGTTCATAATTGCAGTAGCGATCGTTATTGCTGGGCAGATTTTAAGTAACAAACGTAAAAGCAAGGTTTAACTAGTACCCTTTACTCATGGCAAACCTAGGAAATATGTACGGCCCAGATTTCACATTTCTCGGCATTGCCCGTTGTGATTTAGATAAGCCAGAAACTTACAAAGGTGCTGATGTAATTATCGTTGGTGCACCAATTGATAGCGGAACCTCACATCGCAGTGGAGCCAAGATGGGACCACAAGCAATTCGTATGGGGGATTACCTGCCACATGATGCAGAGCGACCACATCTATCAATGCGGATTGATCCATTACAAAAATTAAAAATTTACGATGCTGGTGATTTGTTAATGCCAGGTGGTGATTTAGTTGCATCCCTTAAAGTTTTAGAGGCAGCGACAGAGAAGATCTCACGTGCTGGTGCAATCCCGGTTGTATTGGGAGGAGATCACTCAATCGCATCTGCTGATGTCACTGGTGTTGCTAATCATTTAGGTAAGGGAAAAGTTTCGATGATTCACTTTGATGCGCATGCTGATACTGGTGAGGATCATTTTGGTGCGCTAATTGGTCATGGCACACCGATGCGCAGATTAATTGAATCAGGTGCAGTTCGTGGCGATCGCTTTTTGCAATTAGGACTTCGTGGCTACTGGCCAGATGAGAAGACTTTAAATTGGATGGCTGGTAAAGGAATGAAGTCATATGAGATGACTGAGATTCATCATCGTGGCATGAAGACAGTTTTGGATGAATCCTTTGCAATTCTGACTGATCAATGTGATGGCGTATTTTTATCAGTTGATATTGATGTTGTAGATCCAGGCATGGCGCCAGGCACTGGCACACCTGAACCAGGCGGAATGACTAGCCGTGAGTTACTAGAGGCGGTTCGTCGAATCTGTTTAGAGCTACCAATTGTTGGCGTAGATGTTGTTGAGGTTGCACCTGCTTATGACAGCAGTGATATCACAGCTATCTTGGCTAATCGAGTAGTACTAGAAGCGTTAAGTGCAATTGCATTAAAGAAATCTGGTGGAACTTACTCACCAACTAGAAATCTATTGGATCGCTAGTACTTACTTAATTGAGGCGATCGCCTCTTCAAGGACAGATAGACCTTCACGAAGTAGATCCTCATTAATTGTAAGTGGTGGCAGTAGGCGAATTACATTTGCATAAGTACCAGCTGAAATAATTAATACACCCTGATTAATACAGAACTTAATGATGGCCAGTTGTGCCTCTGAGTTTGGCTCATTGCTTCCTGGCTTAATTAATTCAATCGCTTGCATCGCACCACGGCCACGAACCTCACCAATAATTGGGTACTTCTTCATCATCGCATTAAGCGCATCTGACATTATCTTGCCAATTTTGTTTGCACGCTCTACTAGATTCTCAGATTCAATTGTCTCGATTGCGCCAAGGGCAGCAGCACATGCAATTGGATTTCCACCGTAGGTGCCACCTAAACCACTTAGGTGAATTGAATCCATAATTTCAGCACGCCCTGTTACGCCAGATAGTGGCAAGCCAGCAGCAATTCCCTTAGCGGTTGTGATGATGTCTGGTTCAACATTCTCATCCTCACTTGCAAACATCTGACCTGTTCGACCAAAGCCTGTTTGTACCTCATCGGCAATAAAGACAATGCCATTCTCTTTTGCATAATTAGCAAGACCTGGCAGGAAGCCCTTTGGTGGAACAATAAATCCACCCTCACCTTGAATTGGCTCAATTACGATCGCAGCAACATTTTTGCTACCGATCTCCTTTTCAATTTTATGAGTGATCATCTCAAGCGCCTCTTGCGCACACTTTGCTTGATCACCATTCCAACGGAATGGGTAAGCCATTGGCATGCGGTAAATCTCTGGTGCAAATGGACCAAAGCTATCTTTGTAAGGCATGTTTTTGGCGGTCATCGCCATCGTTAAGTTTGTGCGACCGTGGTAGCCATGTTCAAATACAACAACCGCTTGGCGCTTGGTGTAACTGCGGGCAATCTTTACCGCATTCTCTAGCGCTTCAGCACCTGAGTTCATCAAAACTGATTTTTTCTTAAACTTTCCAGGTGTTAAACGATTTAGCGCTTCGCAAACTTCAACATAACCTAGGTATGGAACAATCATGAAACAGGTATGAGTGAAGGCATCAATTTGGCGCTTTACATTCTCAATTACCTTGGTATTTCCATGACCAACATTTACAACTGCAATTCCTGCAGCTAGATCAATAATTGAGTTGCCATCGACATCGAGAATAATTGCACCATCTGCGCGTTCAATAAATACTGGCAACGCCATTCCAAGGGATGTTGAAACTGCTTCTTTGCGACGTTCAATTAACGCCTGAGATTTTGGGCCTGGGATTGCAGTAACAATATTGCGCTTTTGTGCGAGCGGTGATTTAGCCTCTGAGTACATGGTTAAATACTATACGCAGGTGAGCGGAATAAGAGATGTAGTACTGCTGGGTTCGACCGGCTCGATCGGCGTTCAGGCGCTAGAGATAATCTCAGCAAACCCAAATAAATTTCGCATAGTTGGTATGAGTGCAGGTCGGAAAAATCCTAAATTATTAATGGAGCAGGCGAAGAAATTTAATGTTCCGATCGTAGGCAGCATGGCCCCGGCTCCGGCGGTTGATGGGGTGCAGGTAATTGATGGCGATAACTCATCTGTAGAAATAGCTGCTCTGCCATGTGACATAGTTTTAAATGGAATCTCTGGCTCAATCGGCCTTGGCCCAACACTTTCTGCCCTTGGTGTTGGAAATAAGGTGGCGCTAGCAAATAAAGAGTCACTAGTTGCCGGTGGTGATTTAGTAATGAAGTTTGGTCGCGAGAATCTATTTCCAGTTGACTCTGAACACAGCGCAATTTTCCAAGCGATGCTTGCTGGCAAGGCAAGTGATGTTAAAAGATTAATTTTGACGGCGAGTGGTGGGCCATTTAGAGATCGCGCAGATTTAACAGATGTAACTGTGGCAGATGCGCTAAACCATCCAACCTGGTCGATGGGCGAGGTAGTAACAATTAACTCTGCGACATTGGTAAATAAAGGGCTTGAGATTATTGAGGCGCACTACCTATTTGATCTGCCATACAGCGCAATCGAGGCGGTAATTCATCCGCAATCTGTGGTGCACTCATTAGTTGAGTTCAATGATGGTTCAACAATTGCGCAAGCATCACCACCAAATATGAAGGGGCCAATTGCTTATGCATTGGCGTATCCAGATCGAATTAACAAGGCGACAGCTGCAATTGATTGGACACAATCACACACCTGGAATTTTTCCCCAATTGATAATGAGCGTTACCCAGCAATTGATTTAGCTCGTCGTTGTGGTGAGTTAGGAAGTGGATTGCCGGCAATCTTCAACGCCGCCAATGAGGTTGCAGTGGCTGCCTTTTTGGCAGGAAAGATTAAGTTCACAGCAATAATTGAGATCGTTGAGCAGGTAGTACAACTGCATGGAAGTAATACGCCAACTACAATTAGAGATATCGCTGATGTCAGTGCTATCGAGCAGAGTGCGCGCAGTAAAGCAGAGAGCTTAATTAAGGAGCTAATTTAAATGTTGTCCCTCTTGGGCATCTTGGCATTTGTTGTTGCGTTATTAGTTTCAGTAATGATCCACGAGGCTGGGCACTACCTAACTGCGAAAAAATTTGGCATGAAGGTAACTGAGTTTTTCTTAGGCTTTGGAAAAAAGATTTGGTCCACTCAACGTGGTGAAACTGAGTTTGGTCTTAAGGCGATTCCAGCGGGTGGTTACTGCCGAATCGTCGGCATGTCACCGCGCGAGGAGTTAGCACCAGCAGATGCTGATCGCGCCTTTATTAAGGGAACAATTACCCAAAGATTAATAGTTTTAGGTGCTGGCTCATTTCTACACTTTGTCATTGGTTTTGTCCTGCTAATTACCTTGTTTGGTGCGGTTGGTGTCACCTCTATAACCAATCAGGTTAAAGAGATCGCACAATGTGTACCGCAAAGTGAAACTGAGGTTTGTAGCGCCGCCTCAACTCCATCACCAGCAAAAAATGCAGGTTTAATCGCCGGCGATAAGGTTGTAGAAATAAATGGTGAAAGTTTTGAACTTTGGTCAGATGCGGTAACAGTAATTCGCGCCAGTGCAGGCAAGCCACTTAATTTGTTAATTGATCGCGATGGTAATCAATTAGAGATTCAATTAACCCCAGCTACTCGCATGGTTGATGGTCAACCAATTGGTGTAATAGGCGTAATTAACGAGGTCGGCACAATTAGATTTAATCCAATCGCAGCCACCCAACGATCCTTCTCCTTCACAGGACAAATACTGCAAAACTCAATAACCTCTTTAATTACATTACCAACCAAGATTCCAGATCTACTATCCCAAACCTTTGGTGCCACCGAACGAGATCCAGAAGGTCTAGTCGGAGTTGTTGGTGTTGCACGTGTCAGCGGCGAGACTGCAAGCACTGAAAAGTTAACCACTAATGAGAAGATCGCTACCTTTATTTTAATTGTTGCATCCCTAAATATCTTTGTCGGCATGTTTAATCTACTTCCATTACTTCCACTAGATGGCGGTCACATGGCGGTAGCTATTGCAGATGGCATTCGCAACCTAATCGCTAAACGGCGGGGTTTGCCAAAGCCAGCGCCAATTGATGTCGAGCGGTTAACGCCAATCACAATGGTGGTTTTTGTACTCATGGCTGGCTTATCAATTGTTTTACTCGCCGCCGATATCTTTAATCCAATTAGATTAAATCTCTAATTAGGTTAAAGTAAGACCATGGTTGATCTCGGAATTCCATCGGCGCCACCTCCAACACTTGCTCCTCGTCGCAAGACAAGACAATTAAAGGTTGGTTCAGTTTTAGTTGGCAGTGATTCACCAGTTTCAGTTCAATCTATGTGCACCACACTTACCTCAGATGTGAACTCAACCTTGCAACAGATAGCCGAATTAACCGCATCTGGTTGCCAAATAGTTCGAGTTGCAGTTCCATCTCAAGATGATGCAGATGCACTTGCGCAGATCGCTAAGAAATCACAGATTCCAGTAATTGCCGATATTCACTTTCAACCAAAGTATATTTTCGCCGCAATCGATGCTGGTTGTGCTGCGGTTCGAGTTAATCCAGGAAATATTAAACAATTTGATGACAAGGTTAAAGAGGTTGCCAAGGCGGCGGGGGATGCAGGTATTCCAATTCGAATTGGTGTTAATGCTGGCTCATTAGATCCAAGATTGTTAGCAAAGTATGGCAAGGCAACACCTGAAGCATTAGCTGAATCGGCGCTATGGGAGGCATCCTTATTTGAAGAGCATGGCTTCTCAGATATTAAAATTTCAGTAAAACACCATGATCCAGTAACTATGGTGAAGGCGTACCGTTTGCTTGCTGCAAAGTGTGATTACCCATTACATCTTGGTGTTACCGAGGCTGGACCACTATTCCAAGGCACAATTAAATCTGCAACCGCATTTGGCATTTTATTAGCTGAAGGAATTGGCGACACAATTCGAGTATCACTTTCAGCTCCTCCTGTTGAAGAGGTAAAGGTTGGAATCTCAATTCTTGAGTCATTAAATTTACGTCAACGCAAACTTGAGATCGTCTCCTGTCCATCATGTGGTCGTGCCCAAGTAGATGTTTACTCACTCGCTGAAAAGGTGCAGGCTGGATTACAAGGAATGACAGTTCCACTTCGTGTTGCAGTTATGGGTTGTGTAGTTAATGGACCTGGTGAAGCACGTGAAGCAGATCTTGGTGTTGCATCTGGAAATGGCAAGGGTCAAATATTTGTAAAGGGTGAAGTAATTAAAACTGTTCCCGAGGCACAAATCGTAGAAACCTTAATCGAAGAGGCGATGCGCCTTGCCGATGAGATGGAAGCCGCTGGTGTCGCTTCAGGTGAACCATCTGTCACTGTTAAGTAGGTAGGCTTACCCGCATGTTGCGGATGTCCACCTTATTGCTGCGCACCTTGCGCGATGATCCAGCTGATGCTGAGGTCGCCTCCCACAGATTATTAGTTCGTGCCGGTTATGTTCGCCGAATTGCCGCTGGAATTTACAGTTGGTTACCACTTGGTTATCGCACCTATCGCAAGATTGAAAATATTGTTCGCGAAGAGATGGATGCCGCAGGTTTTCAAGAGGTTCACTTTCCAGCGATGTTGCCAAAGGAGCCTTACGAGGCAACAAATCGATGGGAAGAGTACGGTCCAGATCTATTTAGATTAAAGGATCGCAAAGGAAATGATTTTCTCTTAGGTCCAACCCATGAAGAGATGTTTACCTTGATGGTTAAAGGTGAGTTTTCATCTTATAAAGATTTACCACTATCTATTTATCAAATTCAAACAAAGTATCGTGATGAACCACGTCCACGCAGTGGAATTATTCGAGGCCGTGAATTTGTTATGAAGGACTCTTACTCATTTGATGTAGATGATGCCGGCCTTGAGGCTTCATACAACGCACATCGCGCCGCTTACATTAAAACCTTTGATCGCTTAGGACTTAAGTACAACATCGTCTCTGCCATGAGCGGTGCGATGGGTGGCTCTAAATCTGAAGAGTTTTTAGCGCCATGCCCAACTGGTGAAGATACATATGTACTTTGTAATGATTGTGGATACGCAGCAAATGTCGAGGCGATGACAACTGTAGTTAAGCCATTTGCTGGAAAAGCTGCTGGTGCAATTGAGATTTTAGATACGCCAAATACACCAACTATTGATCTGTTAGTTGAGGTGTTAAATTCAAAGTACAAGGCAAATATCACCGCTGCTAATACCTTGAAAAATGTAATGTTAATGGCGGATGGCAAGCCGATTTGTGTATTGGTTCCAGGGGACCGCGAGGTTGATCTAAAACGAGTACAGGCAAATCTCGCTGGTGTAACTGAGCTGGCACTCTTTGAAGATGCAGATTTTGCAAAGTATCCAAAGTTTGTAAAGGGTTATATCGGTCCGCAAAATGCTAAGGAGTTTGGTTTAAAACTTTACGCCGATCCACGGATTGTTGAAGGATCAGATTGGGTAACGGGTGCAAATAAAAAGGATACCCATGCTCGCTTTGTGGTTTGTGGTCGTGATTTTAAGGTTGATCAATATATTGAGGCGGCTGAGGTTAAAGCTGGCGATGCTTGTCCTAAGTGTGCAAAGCCGGTCATTATTGATCGCGCAATTGAGATTGGCCATATCTTTCAATTAGGTCGCAAGTATGCACAAGCACTAGGCCTAACAGTTTTAGATAAAGAGGGTAAGCCACAGGTTGTAACAATGGGATCTTATGGAATTGGTGTATCCCGTGCGGTTGCTGCAATTGCAGAACAAACATTTGATGAGATCGGACTTAATTGGCCAGCAGAGGTAGCGCCAGCTGATGTGCATATTGTGGCAACTGGTAAGGATGATCTGCCATTTGAAACTGCAGAAAAGATTGGTCAGCAACTAGAGGCGTTTGGCTTATCGGTTTTATTAGATGATCGCCGGGAAGCCAGCCCAGGAGTTAAATTTAAGGATGCAGAGTTAATTGGTATTCCAAAGATAATTATTGTTGGCAAGGCGCTAGCAGATGGCAAGGTAGAGGTACGTGATCGCAAATCTGGTGATAAATCAGAGGTTGCAGTTGGTGATGTTGTAAAAGCATTTCAAAGTTAGTAAGTTTTAAATGGATATTGAGATAGTAATTCTTTTAGTTATCGCCTCTGGCTTTGCTGGCTTTGTTGATGCAATGGCAGGTGGTGGGGGATTAATTCAACTACCAGCCTTAATCTTAGGTCTACCAAATAAAGAGCTGCCATTAATTCTAGGAACAAATAAGGTGCCATCCGCCCTTGGCACCGCAGCGGCTGCTCGCAATTACTTTAAAAATATTAAGCCAGATATTCCATTAACACTCACCATGATGTTTCCAGCCTTTATCGGTTCAATTGGTGGCGCCTACTTTGCCGCTTCCGTACCAGTGCAGTTCTTCAAACCATTAATTGTTTTCTTATTAATCGCAATGGTGATCTATACCTGGCTTAAGCCAGAGATTGGCATGGCGGAGAATTTAAAGTACACCCGCAATCGCAGATTATTTTTTGTTGCTCTGATGGGTTTAACAATTGGTTTTTATGATGGAATCTTTGGCCCAGGCACCGGCACCTTTCTAGTCTTCTTTCTAGTTTCAGGTATTGGTTATGCATTCCTAAAGGCCTCTGGAACTGCCAAGTTAGTTAATCTCTCAACCAACATCGGCGCTATTTTAAGCTTTCAACTAACTGGCCATATTTGGTGGCAATTAGGTTTAATCATGGCTGTTGCAAATGTGACTGGTGCGATTATTGGATCAAAACTCGCAATCAAGGGTGGATCCTCGTTGGTTAGAAAAGTATTTCTGATCGTTACTACCTTGTTAATTGCGCGCGTTGCTTGGGATACCTTTATAAGTTAGAATTTACCCACAACGCTTTAAAAAAACTTAATATAGAGATGAGAAAGAATGAGTAACAAAGAGCAGGTTGCCGCCGCGATTACACCGGCGATTGAATCCCTTGGTTTTTATTTAGAAGATATAGCAATTACCTCTGCTGGCAGACGCAGCATGCTTACCGTAATTGTTGATGGCGATACCCATCTATCTCTTGATCAGGTAACTGTTGCCACAAAGGCGATTAGCGAGATTGTCGAAAATCTACCAACGCTGGGAAGTAATCCATTTACTCTCGAGGTGACATCACCTGGGTTAGATCGTCCACTTACCAAGACAAGACATTGGCAGAAGAATAAAGATCGTTTAATTAAAATCATTTTGAATGATGGCGGTGAAATCTCGGGGCGAATCAAAGATTCAACACAATCAGATGTCACAGTAGATGAGCGCAAAGTTAATTTTGCCGATATTAAAAGAGCAACACTTGAGATTGAGTTTAAGCAGGTAACAAAGTGAGTGTTGATGTTGAAGCACTTAAAATATTAGCAGCTGAGAAAAAATTACCACTCGAGCGATTAATTAGCTCAATTGAGAATGAGGTAGCTGCCGCCTATGCCGCACTGCCAGAACATAAGCCACATGGTCGAGCGGTTTTAAATCGGGAAACTGGTGAACTTTTAATTTACGTTCCAGTTCTAGGACCAGATGGTGATCGCATCGACACCATAACTGATAATCCAGAAGGCTTTGCTAAATTAGCTGATAAGACTGCGCGAAAAATAATTAAAGAGAAGATGCGTGAGGCGAAGGATCTTGAGGTTGTAACTGAGTTCAGTGGCAGTGTTGGTGATGTAATTTCCGGAGTTGTACAACAAGGTAGAGATGCTGAAATCATTTATGTAAATCTTGGCCGGGTGGAAGGAAAGGTGCCGGCGGCCGAACAGATTAAGGGTGAGGTTTACAAACATGGCGATCGAATTAAATGTTTTGTAGTTGATGTTAAGCAGGGTGAAAAGGGTCCAGAGGTAACACTTTCCAGATCACACCCCGCATTTGTAAAGATGTTATTTGCACTTGAGTGCCCAGAGATTAAAGATCGCATCGTAGATATTGTTGGAATTGCCCGCGAGGCTGGTGCACGAACAAAGTTATCGGTACGAACACACCGCGCAGGTGTTAGTGCAAAGGGTGCATTAATTGGTCCACAAGGTTCTCGTGCGCAAAATGTAATGAATGAGTTAAATGGCGAGAAGATTGACATTATTGATTTCAGCGAGGATCCAGCAACATATGTCGCGAATGCACTTGCACCAGCAAAGGTGACATCGGTTGAAATAGTAGATTTAGAAACAAAATCTGCGAAGGTAGTTGTCCCGGATTATCAATTATCACTTGCGATTGGTAAGGATGGGCAAAATGCCAGACTTGCAGCAAGGCTGACACAGTGGCGAATTGATATTCATCCAGATAATCCAGTTACGCAGATTAAGGCGCCGGCGGTAGATCAGCCTGAAGTTAACGCTGATATTTCACCTGATCAAGGGGCCTAGGGTAAGGTTGCCAATGTTCAGCAAGAAGATCCCACAGCGCAGTTGTATTGCATGTCGGGGTGTAGAAAATTGGACAGATTTAATTCGGACAGTTTTGGTTGATAATGTAATAAAGGTCGACCAATTTCATAAACTGCCTGGCCGGGGAGCATGGCTTCACACCAGCTGTTATGAGATCGCAATTGAACGAAAAGCTTTTTATCGGGCCTTTGATTTTGAGGGTCAGTTAAATCTGCAAGAGGTGAGTGATTACTTAAAGGGTTTAAGTAATTAATTTAACTGTATGGAGCGATACGAGAATGAAACTTTAATGAGTACCTACAAATTATGAGCAGGGCAATTTAGGTTCGCATAAAAGTTTGCGAACCAAGACAGGAGATCAGTGTCAAAGGTTCGCGTTTACGAATTAGCAAAAGAGTTAGGGCTTGAAAGTAAAGAGCTACTAGCTAAATTACAAGAGGTCGGCGAGTTTGTCCGATCCGCATCATCAACTGTTGAAGCGCCAGTGCTGCGCAAGTTGATGGATAAGTTCCCAGAGCTAACACCTAGCGAAGAGGCGCCAAAGGCTAAGAAGGCTCCCGCTAAAAAAGCAGCTGCGAAAAAAGAGGCGGCAAAACCATTATCAGTTGAGGATCTACCTCCTGAGTTACAAGCGGCTGCTAAAAAATTAGTAGCAGATCAACCAAAATTAAATCCAGTAGCACCAGTTACGCCAGTAACACCGGTGGCACCAGTTTCACCACCAGCAGCATCTGCATTGCCAACATCTCTGCCACGTCCACCACGTGCAGGAAACAATCCATTTTCATCTGGCGCATCAATGCCACGTCCACCTGCTAGACCAATTCGTCCAGGTGAACAACGGTTAGCACCAGGACAACGACCACCTACACAAGGTGGTGCACGTCCACCAGGACAACGTGGTGATATGCAAGGTTCACGTCCAGGATCTGTTCGTCCAGGTTTTGCAGCACGTCCACAAAATGCAGGAAGTGGTGGACCAGGACAACGTCCAGGTGGTGCACCAGGTACACGTCCACAAGGTAACTCTCCTTATCGTTCACCATCATCTACAACTCCTGGCGGTGGCGCACCATTTGCAGGTAAGGGTGGCGGTCGTCCACCACAACGCGGTGGCGCAGCTGGTGCATTTGGAAAAGGTGGAAAGAGTAAAGGTAAAAATCAGCGCAGTAAGAAAGAGCGACGCGAAGAGTTTGAGAACTTACCAGCACCAACATTAGGTGGCGCAGTAGTTCCACGTGGTGATGGCAAATCGGTTATTCGCATGCGCCGTGGTGCCACACTGATGGATTTTGCCGAGAAGATAAAGGCAGATCCAGCTGCATTAGTTTCAGCGCTATTTCACCTTGGTGAGATGGTTACTGCAACTCAATCAGTTGATGAAGATACCTTTGCAATTTTGGGAGCTGAACTTGGCTTTGTAATTCAAATCGTCTCACCAGAGGATGAGGATCGTGAGTTACTGCAAGAGTTTGATATTGATTTAGATCAAGAGTTAACAGAGATTGATCCAGCAGATCTAGTTGTGCGCTCGCCAATTGTGACGGTAATGGGTCACGTAGATCATGGTAAGACTCGATTACTAGATGCAATTCGATCAACTGAGGTTGTTAAATCTGAGGCGGGTGGAATTACCCAGCACATTGGTGCTTATCAAATTCACCACGAACATGATGGCAATACTCGTGCCGTTACCTTTATTGATACACCGGGCCACGAGGCATTTACCGCTATGCGTGCGCGAGGTGCGAAGGTAACTGATATCGCAGTTCTAGTAGTTGCAGCTGATGATGGCGTAATGCCACAAACAATTGAGGCGTTAAACCACGCCCAAGCAGCTGATGTACCAATTGTGGTTGCAGTTAACAAGGTGGATAAAGAGGGTGCAAATCCAGACAAGATCCGTCAACAATTAACTGAGTACAACTTAATCGCCGAGGAGTACGGCGGCCAGACCATGTTTGTCAATGTTTCGGCTTTAAATGGTCAAGGCATTGATAAATTGCTAGAAGCAATTTTGTTAACCGCTGATGCTGCAATTGATCTGCGCGCAATCGCAGATGATGTTGCACGTGGTGTTGCGATTGAGGCAAATCTTGATAAGGGTCGTGGTCCAGTTGCAACAGTTCTAGTACAGCGCGGAACATTGCATGTCGGAGATGCGATTGTTGCCGGTGGTGCATATGGTCGTGTTCGTGCGATGTTAGATGAGCATGGTGAGACAGTTGATGAAGCTGGTCCATCTCGTCCAGTACAGGTACTTGGCTTCACCTCAGTTCCTGGTGCTGGTGACACATTTATGGTGGCAGAGGATGATCGCACCGCCAGACAAATTGCAGAGAAGCGTCAATTAGCGCAACGAAATGCATCCCTTGCAAAGGCACGCAAGAAGGTTTCCCTAGAGGATTTCCTAGAGCAATCAAAGGTAAGTACCTTGAACTTGATCTTAAAGGGAGATGTGTCTGGATCGGTAGAAGCATTAGAGGATGCATTAGTACAACTAGATGTTGGAACCGATGTTGATCTACGTGTTATTCACCGTGGCGTAGGTGCAATTACTAAGAACGATGTAACGCTGGCATCTGCATCAACTGCGGTAATTATTGGCTTTAATGTTAAGCCAGAGCCACAAACCGCGGTCTTTGCCGATCATGAGGGTGTTGATATTAAGTTCTACACCGTTATCTATAAAGCGATCGAAGATATCGAAGCATCACTTAAGGGACTGCTCAAGCCAGAGTTTGAAGAGGCGGTACTTGGTAATGCTGAAGTTAGAGATATCTTTAAATCAAGCAAGGTTGGAAATATTGCTGGATGCATGGTCTCTGATGGAATCATTCGCCGAAATGCCAAGGCCAGAACAATGCGAGCTGGTGTTGTAATTGGTGAAAATCTCACCATCGATTCACTTCGTAGATTTAAGGATGATGCAACTGAGGTCCGCGATGGATTTGAGTGCGGTATCGGACTTGGATCATTTAAAGATCTACAAGTTGGCGATGTAATTCAGGTTTATGAGATCCGAGAGAAAAAACGAGCATAAGTAAATGGCAAGTAAGCGGGCGTTAAAGGTTGCCGATCGGATTAAAGAGCTGATCGCAACCACGATCGAGACGCGGATTAAAGATCCGCGGCTTGGTTTTGTCACAATCACCGATGTTCGAGTAACTGGTGATCTGCAGCAAGCCGCAATTTTTTATACAGTTCTTGGTGATACGCAAGCACATGAAGCAACTGCAGCAGCGTTAAATAGTGCTAAAGGAATGCTGCGCTCTGAGGTTGGTCGCGCCCTTGGCATTCGAGTAACACCATCACTTGAATTTTTCCTAGATGGGCTTGAGGACTCTGCAAAAGAGATGAATGATCTAATTGAGCAGATGCACAAAGCTGATGAGGAGCTAGCCAAGCTACGTGCTGGTGCTAAGCCAATTCTTGAAGATCCCTACAAAAAACACGATTAATTAAATGGATGGCTTTCTACTAATAAATAAAGCAGGCGCCATGACTAGCCATGATGTGGTTGCAATGGTGCGCAAACGTTTGAACACTAAACGAGTAGGCCACGCCGGAACATTAGATCCAATGGCAACTGGGGTGTTAGTTCTTGGAATTGGTGTTGCTACCAAACTTCTTCAATACATTACAGATGGCAAAAAGGGTTATGAGGCGGTGATCTCATTGGGAAGTGCCACGCACACCGATGATAAAGAGGGAGATGTAATCTCAACTGCAGATACCTCAAAGATTAGTGATGATCAAATTAAGGCAGAGCTAGCAAAATTTATTGGAAAGATAAAACAACGACCATCCTCAGTATCAGCAATAAAAATTGATGGTAAATCTGCACATCAACGGGTTCGAGAGGGTGAGGTTTTAGATCTACCTGCCAGAGATGTTGAAGTATTTGAGTTAACGGTAGGACCGATCAACCACTTGCCAGATTCAATTGAGGTAGCAATAACAGTTACCTGTTCAGCCGGTACATACATTAGAGCGATTGCACGGGATCTGGGCGATGCATTAAAGGTTGGCGGACATCTAATCTCACTTCATCGCACCTTAGTCTCACCATTTACCATTGATCAATGTGCATCAATTGCAGATGCCACCCTGCTTGATACTGCAACTGCAATTGGCAAGGTATTTCCAATTCGCAAATTAGAGCTAGCTGAAATTCGAGAGATTGGCTTTGGTCGAACCATCACGCAAAGCAAAGATCAAGGAATCACTGCTGCGGTAGATAATCAAGATCGGTTTTATGCGTTGCTTGAAAATAAAACACAAAATGGTGCGGTGGTAGCAGCGCCAATATTAGTTAATGCTGCCTCAATTAATTGAGTATGAAACAATAAGCAGATGAGTAAGGTTGTTGCGATCGGCATCTTTGATGGAGTGCATCTTGGCCATCAACAAATCATCTCAACCGCTCGAGATCATGGTGATGTAACGGTGATTACCTTTGATCCACATCCAGTTTCAGTTGTTGCACCAGAGCGCACACCGACCCAGATAATGTCACTGAAAGATCGGATTGAACTATTAAAGCGGGTTGGTGCTAAAGCGGTTGAGGTAATTAACTTTACAAAGGAGTTTTCCCAATTAAGCGCCGATCAATTTATTGAGGATATTTTAATTGGTCGCTTCGCTGCAGAGCATGTCGTAATTGGGCAAAACTTTAACTTTGGTCATAAGGCACAAGGCACACCAAAGTACTTGGCACAGGTTGGTCCGAAGTATGGTTTTGATGTAAGTATTGTTAAGTTGGCAGAGGATCGTGGGTCAGCTATCTCATCTACTCGAATCCGCTCGCTAATTATTGATGGTCAAATAGAGCGAGCTAATGAGTTGTTAACTCGTAATTACTACTTAATTGGTCCAGTAGTTCATGGTGAAAAACGTGGGCGGGAGATTGGTTATCCAACCGCCAATATTGGTTTAGAAAAACTCGCCACAATTCCAGCGGATGGTGTTTACGCTGGTTGGCTTACGGTAGAAGATCAACGATGGGCAGCTGCAATTTCAATTGGGACAAACCCTACATTTGCTGGTGTTCGTGGTCGTCAGGTAGAGGCGTATGCAATTGATCAAATTGGTTTAGATTTATATGACAAAGTAGCAAAGCTCGAGTTTGGTTTTAGATTAAGAGATACATTGAAATTTGATGGATTGGCGCCATTGTTGGATCAGATGAAGATTGATTGTGATCAGGCCCGCAAATTAACTAGCAATTAAGCGGAAAATTACGCTGGATTTTCCCTATCACTTATGCGCTGGTAATCTTTACCCACTAAAGCGAGAAAGTGTGCCTTCGTGAATTACACCGAGGCCCTCGTGACAAGAACAGAAGGAGCAATACAAATATGGCATTATCGCCAGAGGTTAAGAAGGAAATTATTTCCAAGTACGGCTCATCTGCGACTGACACAGGCAGCCCAGAGGCACAGGTAGCACTTTTATCAAAGCGAATTGATGAGATCACAGAACATTTGCAAACAAATAAGAATGATCATCACAACCGTCGTGGTTTGTTATTAATGGTAGGAAAGCGTCGTCGTATTTTGCAGTACCTCGCGAAAACTGACATTGATCGTTATAGAGCGGTTATCGAAAAGCTCGGTATCCGTCGATAAATAAATTAATTAGCTAAATTAGCTAATTAACGAGTAGTACAAAACTTTATTGCAAGAGTTTTGGTCCTCGGTAGTGGTTTCCGGAAAATTAAAAATTAGCCGTGAACTTCGATC
>WLHY01000059.1 GCA_009702465.1 Actinomycetota bacterium | reverse complement strand
GTCCTCGCGGCCAGGTTCACGCAAGTGAGTATGTAGATCTACTAATCCAGGTAATATCAATTTACCTCTTGCATTTATTGTATTTATTGCATTTATATCATTTGAGCCGCTTTTTTCATCGATATCACTTGATTCAGTGATCTTGGAGATGAGATGGTTCTCAATCTCTAGCGAAATAATTTTCCCATCTACAGTTTTAGCATTTGAAATTTTCATCATTTTTTCTCACCTGCTTCAACATTGATTGGTGCTCCCCCGAGCAACTCATATAAAACTGCCATTCTGACTGAGACACCATTTTTTACCTGATCAACCACTACAGATCGAACATCATCAGCACTATCAGCTGAAATTTCAAGCCCTCTATTCATTGGACCGGGATGCATAACAATTGCGGTTGATTTCAATCTACTCAGACGATTGGAATTTAAACCATACCTTCTTGCATACTCTCGCTCTGTTGGAAAGTATGAATCCTGCATGCGTTCTAGCTGAATTCGCAACATCATAATCACATCACACTTATCAACTACATCATCTAAATTGTAGGAAACTTCAACTGGCCATTCCGAAACACCAACTGGCAGCAAGGTTGGTGGCGCTACCAAAGTTACCTTTGCGCCGAGTTTATCTAGTAGCAGTACATTGCTTCGTGCCACCCTAGAGTGCAAAATATCTCCGACAATCACGACATGTACTCCGGATAGATCCTGCGCATCCGCCCTGAGGTGTTCTTTGATTGTGAATGCATCCAGTAAAGCTTGAGTTGGATGTTCGTGAGTTCCATCTCCAGCATTAATAACAGTAGCTGAGATCCATTGGGTATCTGCCAATCTTTTAGCTGCGCCTGAACTGCCATGTCTGATAACTACTGCATCTGCACCCATCGCTTGCAAGGTTTGCGCAGTATCCTTCAAACTTTCGCCCTTACTGACACTAGAACCTTTGGCTGAAAAGTTAATAACATCAGCTGATAGACGTTTGGCTGCGGTTTCAAATGAAATACGTGTTCGAGTTGAATCTTCAAAGAAGAGATTAACGATGGACTTACCCCGCAATGTAGGAAGTTTTTTATTTGGGCCATCTGTAATTCGTGCTAACTCTTTAGCGGTCGACAGTAAACCCAGCGCTTGTGCCTTTGATAGATCTTGGATAGAAATCAAATGTCTAGAACTCATTTGATAACCTCGACCGAGTCCTCGGTATCAATCTCAATCAGGTTGACCTTCACGCTCTCATTCAAAGAGGTCGGAATATTTTTCCCAACATAATCAGCTCTAATTGGTAATTGTCGATGACCCCGGTCAACTAATACCGCTAATTGCACAGATTTAGGTCTTCCAATCTCGCCTATTGCATCCAGTGCCGCTCTTATAGTTCGGCCAGAAAATAAAACATCATCAACTAAAACAACATTCTTCCCTTCAATGCCGCCATCTGGTATTTGAGTAGGTAGCAGAGGTTTTGGTGGTCGCATACGTAGGTCATCTCTATGTAAAGTGATATCTAAAGAACCAACCGGGATTTTAGATTCAATCTCAGAGATAAAGGCTGCAATGCGGTGAGCCAGAAATGAGCCCCGAGTAGGTATTCCCAGCAGAACTAAATCGGTAACACCATGGTTGTGTTCAATAATTTCATGAGAGATGCGTTTGATAGCGCGATCGATATCAGCGCTCGATAATAAAATTGCCATGTACAACTCCTTCGCCGCCTCTCGGGACGGATCGTTAAAGGAACGGGCAGAGACTACCACCAAATCTGTGGATAAGAGAAATCTCAAATATTCGGAGTGGCTACTCTTTGAATATGACAGATAATCAAGAAAGTACCTCAGTTAAATTAAGATCAATCCGCAAATCTAAAGGTTGGTCCCTTCAGGATGTAGAGAGATTATCCCGTGGTAAGTGGAAGGCGGTAGTAGTCGGCTCCTACGAACGGGGTGACCGAGCTATCTCTCTGAAAAAAACGATTGATTTAATGAATTTCTATCAAGTGCCCATTACCGCCCTATTTACCCTAACTCCAACAAATGTGGGTGCAGACAAAACAGCAAATTTGATTTTAGATCAACGCAAAATATCGCAAAGTAATGATGGTGCATTGATCGGAATCAAGCGAATGATCGCCTATATCTGCGCCAGGAGAAGGGATTGGAATGGTGAGCTTTTATCACTACGCCGAGAAGATCTCTCACTTCTAGCAATCCTGCAGGACAAAACACCTGAAGAGAGCCTTAGATACTTAGAGAATAACAACTACCTGCTCAAATAAGGGGTGGCGCAGGATTTAAAGCAATTAAATAGCTAAAGAATCCTTGATTTTCACAACTCTTCCGAGCACTCCATTTATATATGATGATGAATCATCTGTAGACAAACTCTTGGCTAGCTCTACCGCTTCATCAATACAAACCTCTATCGGTATTGCATTTCCCCATAAGATTTCAAAGAGTGATAGTCGAAGAATATTGCGATCTATCGGTGGCATCCGATCCATATCCCAACCTTGTGCGTAAGTAATAATCAACTCATCAATCTTCTCGATATGCTCAGCTACGCCAGCAATTAAATCCCTGACATAACTTTCTTGGGATAACTCATTTGCACCTCTAAGAGTGAACAACTCTCGGGCAGATACATTTTTAATATCAGCTTCGTAAAGAAAATCTAATGCCCGTTTGCGAGCTTTGCTACGGGCAGAACTCATTAATTTGCTCGGCCGAGATATGAACCATTGCGAGTATCAACGAGAACCTTCTCATCCTGCTTGATAAACAATGGAACCTGAACTGTAATTCCGGTTTCAAGTGTGGCAGGTTTTGTTCCACCTGATGATCGATCACCTTGAATTCCTGGTTCAGTATAAGTAATCATTAACTCAACCGAGGCTGGTAACTCTACATAAAGCGCGTTGCCCTCATGCATAGCAACAATCACATCCGCATTCTCAAGCATATAATCAACTGCATCGCCAACAGTTACCTTTGAAATCGAAATCTGATCAAATGAGGTTGAATCCATAAACATATAATCATCACCATCTTTATACAGATACTGCATATCCCGCTTTTCCACTACCGCCACATCAACTTTAATTCCTGCATTAAAAGTTTTTTCAACAACCTTGCCTGTCAAAACCTGCTTCATCTTTGTTCGAACAAAAGCTGGGCCCTTTCCAGGTTTAACATGTTGGAATTCAACTACCGTCCATAATTGTCCGTCGAGATTTAAGGTCATGCCATTCTTAAGATCATTAGTGGTTGCCATCTACATATCCATTCAAGTTAAAAAGTGGGTTCAGATCAATTGAAGATCGTAATTCTACCCTGTTAATTTAGTAAATTTTGCATTGCGTGCAAAGCCAGAATGTAACTTTGTACCCCAAAACCTGCGATCGTTCCGTTTACGACTCCGGATACTACTGAAGTGTGTCGGAACTCCTCTCTGCTCAATGGATTAGACAGATGCACCTCAATAGATGGGGCTTTCAACATTGAAACTGCATCTCTAATTGCATATGAGTAATGAGTGAAAGCTGCTGGATTGATAATAAGTGGTTGTTTGTTATCTGCGGCTTCATGAAGCCACTGAATAATCTCACTTTCGCTATCACTCTGCCGAATATCAACAAAAATCCCCAGCTTCTCTGCCGCTTTAGTTACCAATTCACTCAGCTCTGGGTAGGAGAAACCACCATAGATGTCAGCATCCCTTAAATCTAATCGTGCCAGATTTGGTCCATTGATAATTAGGATTTTCATTTGGCAATTCTCTCATAAGCCTTTGCAATATCAGCCTTACTTACCTCTTCTAGCCAAACTGGTTTTGCAATACCATCCAAACCAATAAACCTGATTCGACCGTTCTTAACCTTCTTATCAACCTGCATATTTTTTAACAGATTTTGAAACCTGCTCTTTGGATAGGAGATGGGCAAATTAAATGATTCCAAGATCTCGCGATGCTCAATGACTACCTCTTGATCAAGCCCACGGAGAATCTGGCTAAGCTCAGCAGCAAATACCAATCCAATTGATACCGCCTCACCATGTCTTAATTTGTACTTCGAATCGCTCTCAATTGCATGGCCAAGCGTATGACCATAATTGAGCAGCTCTCGCTCTTTACTCTCTTTAAAATCATTGCCGACAACTTTTGCTTTAACCCTAACGGATCGGTAAATGATCTCTTCAAAATCAATAACATCACTTCGAAGAGAGGTGAGAATTCCTTTGTCCTTAATAAAACCACATTTAATAACCTCAGCTAGGCCAGCTGATAAGTCTCGCTTTGGTAAATGTTGCAGAAAATCAAGATCAATTATCACCTTGCGCGGAGAGTAAAAAGCACCGATTAGATTCTTGCCACTTGATGCATTAATACCAGTTTTACCACCGATCGAAGCATCAACCATGGCAGCAAGAGAGGTTGGTACTGCATACCAAGCAACTCCACGTAACCAGGTTGCTGCTGCAAATCCTGCTAAATCTGTTGTTGCCCCGCCACCAATACCAACAATCGCATCAAGGCGACCAAAATTTAACTTGGCCAACTCCTTCCACACTCGAGATAGTGATGTGAGATCTTTCTGAGATTCACCATCTGGCAGGGAAATAAAATAAAGATTTTTTGAACTTTTAATTTTAACTAGGGATTTAAGCTTGCCGGGAATCAAAATCAACACTTTCTGATGGTTCCTCTTGATGTCCTCTAACGCAGACGAATAGTTCTCCCCTATTGCAACTTCATACCTAATTTCAGCTGCAACCTTTAATGTTTTCATGCGTTGATTCCCAGAAGATTTACTATCTCTTTCGCAACCTCTATTGGTTTTTTGGAGTCAGTTGAAATTATCTCTTTGGCTAATCCCTCGTAAGTCGCTCGTCTGGTGCTCATCAAATTTATCCACTGTTGTCTTGGATTAATCAACAGCAAAGGACGCTCCTTATTAAAACCAACCCTGTTAGCAGCTTGCGAGATTGAAACATCTAGAAAAACGACTGGATAATTAGCCTTGCTCAATATTTTTTCAATCTCCTGATTCATAGGAGCGCCGCCACCCAAAGCTACAACCCCCTGAAACTTCCTTAGCAATTCAGTGACTACCGCCTCTTCCATGACACGAAAGGCAGCTTCCCCATCCTCAACAAAGATATCAATAATCTTTTTATTATTTTTTACTTCGATCTCTTTGTCACTATCTACAAAACCACAATCAAGCTCCTTTGCCAACGCCTTGCCCACTGTTGATTTACCAGCGCCGGGTGGGCCTATCAAAACAATCTTGCCGCTAAACATTAGCCTTATTTGATTCTTAGGTTATTGATGTAATTTTGATAATTGCGTTTAGTCTCACCCACACTATCGCCACCAAATTTTTCCAGAACTAAATCCGCTATGACAAGGGCGGCCATCGCTTCAGCAACAACTCCTGCTGCTGGGACTGCGCAAACATCGGATCTTTGATTAATCGCTTTAGCACTTTCACCAGTTGCTACATCAATTGTATCTAGCGCCTTTGGAACAGTTGATATTGGTTTCATTGCAACTTTTACTCGAAGAATTTCACCATTGCTCATGCCTCCTTCTGTGCCTCCAGCGCGATCTGTTCGACGGACAATCTTTCCCGCTTGGTTCTTTTCTATCTCATCATGAGCTACCGATCCTCGGCGAGTAGCTGTTACAAAACCATCTCCTATTTCAACACCTTTAATAGCTTGGATTCCCATCATCGCACCCGCTAACTTTGCATCAATTCTGCGATCCCAATGGGTGTGCGAACCTAATCCAGGTGGCAAGTTATACGCCAAAACTTCAACAACGCCTCCTAATGTGTCGCCATC
>WLHY01000058.1 GCA_009702465.1 Actinomycetota bacterium | reverse complement strand
TTGCCATTGGCGCGGGCTTGCACCATTGATCCGGCAGAAACTAGATCATCAAATGCAACAATCTCTGCCTTGATAAATCCTTTTTGAAAATCTGTGTGAATTACACCAGCCGCAACTGGAGCGGTATCACCTTTATGAATCGTCCACGCTCTGGCCTCTTTTGGCCCAGCGGTGAGATATGTCTGTAATCCTAATGTATTAAATCCAACTCTTGCTAATGTAGTAAGTCCTGGCTCATCTAATCCGATTGATTTCAACAATTCCAGCGCATCTGCTTCATCTAAATCAGCTAATTCCGCCTCAGTCTTTGCATCTAGGAAAATTGCCTCTGCCGGTTTCACAAGTGCTGCTAACTCTGATCGAAGAGTGTTATCACCAAGCTCTGCAGCATCAACATTAAAGACATATAAAAATGGCTTTGCAGTTAGTAAGTGAAGCTCTGCAATTGCAGCTAGATCAACCTTGGTGCCTCGAAGTAATTGGCCTTGATTTAAAATCTCTTGCGCAGCTTTTGCCGCTGCCAGTACCGGCACCTTCTCTTTAACAGTTCGAACCTCTTTTTCTAATCGAGGAATCGCTTTCTCTAAAGTTTGCAGATCAGCTAAACAAAGTTCGGTGTTAATGGTTTCCATATCCTTCTTTGGATCAACATTGCCATCTACGTGAACAACATCGCCATCCTTAAATACTCGTATAACTTGGCAGATCGCATCGGTCTCGCGGATATTTGATAAAAACTTATTTCCTAGGCCAGCACCTTCAGATGCACCTTTTACAATTCCAGCAATATCTACAAACGAAACAACAGCTGGCAGAATTTTTTCAGAGGCAAAGATCTTCGCTAATTCAGCAAGGCGGGCATCTGGAACGCCTACAACTCCGACATTGGGTTCAATTGTGGCGAATGGGTAATTGGCGGCCAACACATTGTTTTTAGTTAATGCGTTAAAAAGGGTGGATTTACCCACATTTGGCAGTCCGACGATTCCGATTGAAAGGCTCACAAGGGGTAGAGCCTAGATCATTTCAGCTTAGATTAAGAATTTAAGCGGTTTTGTCAGTTGGTACTGCCAAGATAGGCGCATGTCCGGCTCATTAATTACCGTAATCGCCTTACTAATTGGCTTAGCCCTTGGTTTTATTATTGGAAATTTAATTTCAAAAAATAAAAGTAATGGTGGTGCAGATTCTGCACTCCTTGCTGATTACAAAAGCCAACTTGAAGCTGAACGTGGCAAAACTGAAAACTCAATTAAATTAACCGCTGAACTAAGCGCGATGAAAGAGACGGTTCAAAAATTATCTCAACAATCAAATGAGGCAAACCGAATTCGCACTGAAGCAGAGGCAAAGCTAGAGACCACAATAAATGAGATGCGTCGAGCCTCTGAATCAATCTTTGATGAGACGAAAAAAATTGCTGGTGCTTTATCCAGCAGCCAAACACGTGGCAAATTTGGTGAAGCGCAGTTAGAGCTTTTACTGCAAGGCGCCGGGCTTCGTGATGGCCACGAGTACGCCCGACAAAAATCAACAACCGATGCAGATTCATCTGGCATTCCAGATATCACTGTAAAGATGCCAGGTGGCTCCACCATATTTATTGATTCGAAATTTCCATTTGATCGATTCCTCGAAGCTTTTGGCACCGAGGTACAAAGCGAACGTGATGAGTTCTTACTTCTTCACACTAAGGATTTACTTAAGCATGTCGAGGCGCTCGCCAAACGGGGCTACCACAAATCACAGGGCTCACCTGATTTTGTAATTTTATTTGTCCCCTTTGAAACTCTTTTGTCAGAAGCCTTGCGCATGGATCCAAACTTCTTAGAGAAGGCCTTCAAGTTAAATGTAACTGTCGCTACACCAACCTCGATGATGGCCTTACTTCGCACAATTGGAAATATCTTCTCCAGAAATAAATTAGCTGAAAATGCAGATGAGATTCAAAAGGTGGCTGGCACCTTCTTAAAAAATATTACCTTGTTGCACAGCAAAATCGTTGCCGTGGGTAAGGCGATCTCCTCCACCTCAAAGGCGTATGAGGATTTAATTCCAACCGCTGAAAAAACTGTACTCAGTCCAGCACGTCGTATTCACAACTTAGGTGTTACCGGAGATAAAGATAAATTAGCAATCGAATACCCAGAGCCGCCAGGTTCAGTTCGTGAGTTAAAATCAATTCAAGGTGATGATGATTTTATTGAGGTAGAAGAGATTGAGAGTATAAATGAGTAATCTGCAGCTTAGTAAGCCAATTAAAGGTCCAGGTTTAACTAAAGCTGGCGTTGCAGTTTTACAATTTCTAGTAATTTTTTTCTTTGCAGCGATTGAAATGATCTTCCGCAGCTCTTACGGAATTATTACTGGTCTTGCGCTTTGGATCGCCTTCTTTGGTGGCATCTACCTTGGCCGCAACGGAACTGCATATGTAAATGCGGTAGCAGCGCCCATCTCATTACTGATCTCCTCCATAATTTTGATGCCCACATTGGGTGGCGGCTCATTACAGCCAAGTAAGTTTTTACTGGATTTAGTTGCAGGTCTAGCTGCAGTCGCCTTTTATCTATTAAGCGGCGCGGCAATAGCTTGGTTAATCTGGTTTAAAAAAGAGAGAGTTAAAAACAAAAACTTACTTGCCAGCGGCCTTTAAATCCTTACGCAGTTCAGGTGGCATTGCAAAGAGCAGATGTTCTTCCATGGCGGTAATTACTTGAACATCACCAAACCCTCTTGCGGCTAACCACTTCAATAACTCATCTACTAAAATTTCAGGTACTGAAGCACCACTTGAAACACCAATTGTTTTAACTCCATCTAACCACCGCTCATCAACCTCATCTGCAAAATCAACTAGGTAAGCTGCTTTTGCACCATACTCAAGTGAAACCTCGACCAACCGCACCGAGTTAGAGGAGTTTGTTGATCCAACAATGATGACTAAATCTGCTTTAGGTGCAATCTGTTTAATTGCAACCTGTCGGTTTTGTGTTGCATAACAAATATCATCACTTGGCGGATCCATTAAATTTGGAAAACGTTTACGTAGCGCTGCAACCGTTTGAAGAGTTTCATCAACACTTAATGTAGTTTGAGAGAGCCAAGCAACCTTGTTCTCATCTCGCACCTTGATATTAGGAATGCTATCTATGCCATCAACCAGAATTACATGATCTGGTGCTTCACCAGCAGTTCCTTCTACCTCTTCATGTCCTTCATGACCAATTAACAAGATATCTAAATCATCCTGCGCAAATCGCTTAACCTCATTGTGTACCTTGGTTACAAGTGGACAGGTTGCATCAATTGTTTTTAAAGAGCGCTCAGCCGCGATCCGATGAACCTCAGGGGAAACACCATGTGCTGAAAAAACTACCGTCTTACCCTCTGGCACCTGATCAGTTTCATCAACAAAAATCGCACCACGCTTCTCTAGAGTTGCGACCACATGTTTGTTGTGAACAATCTGCTTGCGAACATATACCGGGGCGCCGTAAAGATCTAAAGCTTTTTCAACTGCAACCACAGCGCGATCTACACCGGCGCAGTAGCCACGGGGTGCGGCAAGTAATACTTTTTTACCGGTATCAACGCTCATGGGTAGATCCTAATAGATCCACAAACCAGTAGATTTGGCTTATGGCCGAATCAGAGTTTACCTATGAGGATCTGCTGCCAATCGGGCCAGATAAGACCGAATACCGCAAATTATCAAGTGAGGGAGTCTCAACCTTTACCGCTGATGGCAAGGCTTTTTTAAAGGTAACACCTGAGGCGATCGCCAATTTAACTGAGGTAGCAATACATGACATCTCTCACTACCTGCGTGGGGCACATCTGCAGCAATTACAAAATATTTTAACCGACCCAGAGAGTTCACCCAATGATCGATTTGTTGCATTAGATCTATTAAAAAATGCAAACATCGCAGCTGGTGGAGTTCTGCCAATGTGTCAGGACACCGGTACTGCAATTGTGATGGGCAAAAAGGGTCAACAGGTTTTAACATCCGAGAAGGATGAGATCTCAATTTCAAAAGGTGTATACAACGCCTACACAAAACTTAATCTTCGTTACTCACAATTGGCTCCGGTAACTACTTGGGAGGAGAAAAACACAGGTAATAACCTGCCAGCACAAGTAGAGATTTACTCAGATTTTGATCATGCCGATGAGTACAACTTTCTCTTCATAGCTAAAGGCGGCGGAAGTGCCAATAAATCATTTTTATACCAAGAGACCAAAGCTGTTTTAAATCCAGAGAGATTTATAAATTGGCTAGATGAAAAGTTACGTTCACTGGGAACCTCTGCTTGTCCGCCATATCACTTGGTAATTGTCATTGGCGGAACCAGTGCTGAGCACACACTTAAAACTGCAAAGCTAGCCAGCACTAAGTACTTAGACTCATTACCAACCTCAGGTGATGCCAAAACTGGTCGGGGATTTCGCGATCTGCAACTTGAGGAAGAGGTTTTAAAGTTAAGTAGAAATATTGGTATTGGTGCACAGTTCGGTGGTAAGTACTTTTGTCATGATGTTCGAGTTGTGCGATTGCCCAGACATGGCGCATCTTTACCAATTGCAATTGCGGTCTCATGCTCTGCAGATCGACAGGCACGGGCAAAGATCACTAAAGATGGCGTCTTTATTGAGAAATTAGAGACTGAACCAGCACACTTTCTGCCAGCAGCCTTAGATCAAGATTTATCAGATCATGAGGTAAAGATAGATTTATCTAAGCCGATGAAAGAAATTTTGACAGAGCTATCTAAGCATCCAGCAAAGACTCGAGTCTCATTAACTGGCACATTAGTTGTTGCTCGAGATTTGGCACATTCAAAGATTAAAGAGTTAATAGATGCTGGAAAACCAATGCCACAGTATCTAAAGGATTACGCCGTTTACTACGCAGGTCCTGCTAAAACTCCAACTGGATACGCATCTGGCTCATTTGGTCCAACTACTGCTGGCCGAATGGACTCATATGTTGAGCAATTTCAATCATTAGGTGGTTCGCTAATTATGTTGGCAAAGGGCAATCGTTCATCTGCGGTTTCTGCTGCTTGTAAAAAGTATGGCGGCTTTTACCTAGGATCAATTGGTGGCCCAGCTGCCAGGTTGGCACAAGATTGCATCAAGAAGGTTGAAGTTCTTGATTATGAGGAGCTAGGTATGGAAGCGGTTTGGAAGATTGAGGTTGAAAATTTTCCAGCATTTATAATTATTGATGATAAAGGAAATGATTTTTATGCAGAAAGTAGAAAGCCGTTAATGATTGGCCAGAAGCCAAAGTAAAGATTGGTTAAAGATTAGTACCAGCGCGAGCGCTGAAACTTCTTATACGCCTTACAAGGTGTTTCATATCTAACTTCGATATACCTCAAGCCCCAAGAGATTTGGGTAACTGGGTTTGTGCGCCAATCAGTTCCAATTGATTCCATCTTTGTTGCCGGCAGCGCTTGTGGAATTCCATGTGCACCTGAAGTTTTATTCCGTGCCTTATAACGCCAGTTGCTCTCTTTGGTCCAAAGCTTATTTAAGCAAGCAAATTGGTATGAACCCCAGCCATACTTTGATTCAGCGATCGTTCTGGCAACCGCTCGGGCGCCATCTGGAACTCGGGCGATCTCTATCTGTCGAGAAGCGATGGAGACCAAGGCCATCTCATTGGCATTTACAGCCTTAACCGCATTGAGTTCAATGAGGGTTGGGGTATCTGGGTTTGGATCTACCGGCTCCTCAACAATTAATCCATCTGTTGTGATAGCTGCCTGAAAGGTATTTGGAATTGAGACTGAGGCGTTCATAGTGCCGGAGGCGTAGCTTGGCTCAACGGCAAAGAGGAAAAATGCCATTGCGGCAGCGGAGATTGAGAGCCGGCGGGCTCTGCTTATGCCAAGAAGGCGATCAAAACCCTTCATGC
>WLHY01000057.1 GCA_009702465.1 Actinomycetota bacterium | reverse complement strand
TTTGAGAGGGTTTAGCCCATTAACTCTTTAAGTTAGAGATATCCAGCAAAGCTTTTGCGGTATCTGATTCATGATCTGAATCAGTTGGATTATCACTTAACTTAACTATCACCGTTCTGGTATTTGGATTAACAAAGATAAATTGGCCATGTAAGCCCAGTGCTAATGAGATTCCTGGAAATGGCTGCCAAAGCTGAGCAGCGTAACCCCAATCACGATCAAGGGTAGTCACTGGTGTAACCATTCGATTTAGCCAAGCCTTATCAATAATTTTATTAGGACCTGCGTAGCCGCCATTTAGTAACAACATACCGACCTTGGCGTAATCAATAGCGGAGGCGTTAAAGCAGCAAAAGGTTTTCTCAGTTCCGCCGACGCGATCAACATTCCAGGTTGCGGGAAACTTGGCGCCAAGTGGTTGCCAAACATTCTCACTGAAGTAATCAGCAACTCGCATGCCAGTTATTTTCTTAATAATCATACCCAGCATCAGCGTGTTAACACTCCGGTACTCAGATTCACTGCCTGGATCAGCGACCATCTTTCGGTTATTACTTAGAAACCAATCTAAATCAGTAGTTGCATACATCTGGGCGATTGCAACTCCCCAACCAGATGGACCAGCTGGATAATTATCAGATACGCCAACACCAGATTGCATATCTAGCAAGCTCTGAATTGTTACCTGGTCAAAGGTGGTACCGGACTTAAACTCTGGGAAGTAATCTACAAATAGATCGCTCTCTTTTATCTTGCCCTGGTTTATCAATTGACCAATCATGATTGAGGTCATTGTCTTTGCAACAGAGTAAGAGGGAAGTTGTGAGCTTTGGGTTAAACCGGTTTTGTACCACTCGTAGGTTAAGACACCATTTCGAATTACTAAAAAGGCATTTGAATCTGTTTTACTTAAGAAATCAGCCCAACTTAATTTTTCACCTTGATAAAAAATATCTTCCGGCATCTTCTCAGATGCGGTCGGTAGATTAATTGGCAGATCAGCGGCATCAATTACATGCCATGGCATCAGGGTTGGAGTTTTCGAGGCGGGGGATAAGCCCAACTTAATGGCGGCTAAGGGCTCGGGATAACGAACCGCTTTTAGGAAGCCAAAGAGTGCTAAATACACAACTAAGAGGGAAATTATTGTATTTCGAAGTATTTTGAATAGTCGCTTCATATCCAAAGCATAATTGACCGTAGGCTATTCTCATGGACGCGAAGGCTTTAATTTCAGAGATGGCAGCAAAGGCAAGAGCTGCCTCATTTACATTAGTTGCTGCATCGGCAAACGAGCGCCGTGATTACTTGATTAGGATTGCAGACAAAATAAGTAAATCGAAATCACAGATTCTTACCGCAAATCAAATTGATTTAACTGCAGCACAAGCTGCCGGTATCTCTGAATCACTGCTGGATCGATTGCGATTAACTGAGAAGCGAATTGATGAGCTTGCGACGGGCGTAAGAAGTATTGCGAACTTAAGCGATCCGCTTGGCGAGGTTATAGCTGAACGAACATTAGAAAATGGCTTACAGCTCCGCCAGATTCGTGTTCCATTTGGAGTTGTCGGAATGATCTATGAAGCCAGACCAAATGTCACTGTTGATGCTGGTGCGATCTTGATTAAGTCGGGAAATGCCGCCTTGCTGCGTGGTTCAACAACTGCGGCGCATTCAAATCAGGTCTTAGTTGAAATTATGCGCAGCTGCGCCGAAGGCTTAAATATTTCACCAGATGTCATCCAATTAATTCCATCGCACAGTCGCGAGACAACTACAGCCTTACTTACTGCACGTGGTGAGGTTGATCTTGTGATTCCACGGGGCAGTGCGCAATTGATTCAGATGGTGGTGGATGAAGCCACCGTTCCAACAATCGAAACCGGCGCTGGTGTTTGCCATGTTTATATTGATAAGAGCGCTGATCAATCGATGGCAATCGATATTGCAATAAATTCAAAGACTCATCGCCCAAGTACGTGCAATTCAGCTGAGACAATTTTGGTTCACAAGGATATTGCCAATCAATTTATGCCAGCCTTGCTTGATGCATTAATTACAGCTGGTGTTGTTATAAATGGCGACGCGGCAACGGTTGCGATCGCAAACAAATCTGGCCAGAAGGTAAAGGCAGCAAGTGATAAATCTTGGTCAACTGAGTACGGCACACTTGAGATTAATATTGGTGTAGTTGATGATGTGCTAGCTGCGATCTCACATATCTCTCGTTACGGAACCAATCACACAGAGGCGATTGTGGCCAAGGATGATGCAGCGATAAATTTATTTACCAAATTAAATGACAGCGTTGCGATCATGATTAACGCATCTACTAGATTCACCGATGGTGAGCAGATGGGATTTGGCGCTGAGATTGGAATTTCAAATCAGAAATTACATGCCAGAGGCCCAATGGGTATTGCGGAAATGACAACCTCTACCTGGATTGTTACTGGAAATGGACAAGTTCGCAGTTAAATAATCTCCAGTTATACTTACAACATCATGTCTGCCATCTCCCGTGAAGAAGTTGCTAATTTAGCTAGGCTCGCTCGAATCGAGATGAGTGATGCTGAACTTGATCACCTATCTGGCGAGATGCAGGTAATTCTTGGTGCAGTCGCACGTGTGCAAGAGGTAGCAAGTGCTGATGTGCCACCAACCTCTCATCCAATTCCAGTTAACAATGTGGTTCGCGAGGATGTCGTAATCCCAAGCCTTTCACCAACCGATGCCTTATCTGGCGCACCGGCAAGTTCAGAACAACGCTTTAAGGTTCCCCAAATTTTAGGTGAAGCGTAATGAGTATCCGCAACAGCGCAGCGGAAATGGCAGAGGCGCTAGCTAAAAAAGAGATCAGCGCAGTTGAATTAGCAAACCAACATTATGCACAAATTGAAGCGGTAGATAAAGATGTGCATGCATTTTTACACCTTGATAAAGCAGGTGCATTAGCACAAGCTGAAAGTATTGATAAGAAACGTGCAGCGGGTGAGAAGTTATCACCACTTGCAGGTGTGCCACTTGCATTAAAGGATGTACTTGTTCAAAAGGGTGTACCAACAACTTGTGGCTCAAAGATGCTCGAGGGTTGGCGACCACCATATGATGCAACAGTTGTTGCTAAGTTAAAAGATGCTGGCATTGTTATCTTAGGTAAGACAAATATGGATGAGTTTGCAATGGGCTCATCAACTGAAAACTCAGCTTATGGACCAACTCATAATCCTTGGGATTTAACTCGCATTCCAGGTGGATCAGGTGGCGGATCAGCTGCCGCACTTGCTGCCTTTGAAGCACCACTTGCAATTGGTACCGATACTGGCGGTTCGATCAGACAACCAGCAGCAGTTACCGCAACAGTCGGAGTAAAACCAACTTATGGTGGCGTATCTCGTTACGGCTTAGTTGCATTCTCATCCTCATTAGATCAAGCAGGACCATGTGCACGCACTGTTTTAGATACTGCGATGTTGCACCAAAGTATCGCTGGCTTTGATCCAAAGGATTCCACCAGCATCAATCACGCTGTCCCGGATGTAGTTGCCGCTGCTAAGAAAAAAGATGTAAAGGGTTTAAAGATCGGCATTGTTAAACAATTATCTGGTGCTGGTTACCAAAAGGGTGTTGAAAATAAATTTAACGATGCGGTTGCTGAATTAGTTAAGTTAGGTGCTGAAATTGTTGAAGTATCCTGTCCAAATTTTGAATACGCATTAGCTGCCTACTACTTAATTGCACCATCTGAGTGTTCATCAAATCTGGCACGTTTTGATTCAATGCGCTTTGGAATTCGTATCGGTGATGATGGTTCAAAGGGTGCTGAAGAGGTCATGAATCTAACTCGCCAAGTTGGTTTTGGTCGCGAGGTTAAACGCCGAATTATTTTGGGAACCTACGCCCTATCATCTGGTTACTACGATGCATATTATGGAAGTGCGCAAAAGGTAAGAACCTTAATCAAACGAGATTTTGATGCCGCCTTTGAAAAGTGTGATGTTCTGGTCTCACCAACTGCACCAACTACGGCATTTAAGATTGGTGAGAAATCTGAAGATCCACTTGCAATGTACTTAAATGACATCGCCACAATTCCAGTAAATCTAGCGGGCGTTGGCGGCATGAGCCTGCCTTGTGGTTTAGCCGATGAGGATAATTTGCCAGTTGGTTTTCAGATCATGTCACCAGCAATGAAGGATGATCGGATGTACCTAGTTGGTGGCGCACTTGAGGCCGCGTTACTAAGCAAGTGGGGCAAGCCAATTTTAGATTTCGCACCAAGATTAGCTGGCTCAAAATGAGTTTAAATTACGATCAAGCGATTGAGAAGTACGAGCCAACCTTGGGGCTTGAAGTACATGTTGAGTTAAATACTAAATCAAAGATGTTTTGTGGTTGTGCTACCGAGTTTGGTGCCGAGCCAAATACGCAAACCTGCCCAGTATGTCTTGGCTTACCAGGTGCGCTACCAGTTGTTAATAAAACCGCTATCGAATCCTCAATCTTGATTGGATTGGCTCTTAACTGTTCCATTGCACCATTCTCTAGATTTGCTCGTAAAAATTACTTCTATCCAGATATGCCAAAGAATTTTCAAACCTCTCAATATGATGAACCGATCTGCATAAATGGCTTTTTAGATGTTGAGATTGAAAGTGATGAGGGCAATAAAGTATTTCGCATAGAAATTGAGCGGGTTCATATGGAGGAGGACACTGGTAAATCTCTACATGTTGGTGGCTCGACCGGTCGAATTCACGGCGCTGAGTACTCACTTCTTGATTACAACCGAGCTGGAATTCCGCTAGTTGAAATTGTTACCAAGATTGTGCCAAACACCGGCAAGTACGCACCGCAGGTAGCGCGTGCATATGTTGCAGCGCTGCGCGATATTTTGCGCGGCTTAAAGGTCTCAGATGTAAAGATGGAGCAAGGCTCTTTAAGGTGTGATGTAAATCTTTCATTAGCACCATCTGGCAGCGGTGAACTTGGTACTCGAAGTGAAACTAAAAATGTTAACTCACTTCGCTCAGTTGAAACCGCAGTAAGTGGTGAGATCGTTCGCCAGGCAAATAGATTGCAATCTGGTGAAAAGATTGTGCAAGAAACTCGTCACTTTTTAGAGGAGAGTGGAGAAACTCGTCCTGGTCGCTCTAAGGAAAAGGCAGAGGATTACCGTTACTTCCCAGAGCCAGATTTAGTTCCAGTAGTTCCGGATAACAAGTGGATTGATGAGTTACGTAAAACTTTGCCAGAAAAACCAGCAGATCGCCGTAAGCGTTTACAAAGTGAGTGGTCAGTTCCGGAAAAGGAGATGACTGCCATGGTGAATGCTGAGTTGTTGGATACTGTTGAAGAGACGGTAAAGCTAGGTGCTGATCCAACAAAGGCGCGCAGTTGGTGGTTGGGCGAGATCTCTCGAATTGCTAATGAGCGTGATGTAGTTGCTACTGAATTAATCTCAGTTACCGCAGTTGCACAGATAATTAATTTAATTAATCAAGGAGAGCTAACCGATAAGTTAGCTCGTCAGGTAGTTGATGGGGTAATTGCTGGCGAGGGAACACCGGCAGAGGTAATCAGCAAGCGTGGATTAAAGGTTGTCTCTGATGATGGTGCATTGATGAAGGCGATTGAAGATGCAATTGCGGCACAACCAGATACGGCGGAGCGGGTTCGTGGTGGAAATATTCCAGCAGCTGGTGCCTTAATTGGTGCAGTTATGAAGGCAACTGGCGGCCAGGCAGATGCCGCCAAGGTGCGTGAATTACTTCTGAAACATCTAGGACAGTAAAACCTTTTCGTTATTAGTGAACGCCGGTACCCTCTGTTTCAACCAATGAATCCTTACCAACATTGATGAAGAAGAAGAGCAGGATTGCGCCAACAAATAACAGACCAGCGCTCCACTGAAACGCCACGGTAAAGCCATGGGTAATCGCAAAT
>WLHY01000056.1 GCA_009702465.1 Actinomycetota bacterium | reverse complement strand
GAACCAGGTCTCCTGCCTTCTGGCGTATGCACGAGAAACCCGTTTAGTCTCCTCTTTCGCAAACTCTTCAGTAGATTCACCATTTAAGTAATCCATTATTTGTTTATACCCCAACGCCATCTTCGCAGTTGTTGCATCCGCTAATCCCTTTGTCATCAGCAGGGAAACCTCACGGGCAAAACCTTTATCCCACATATCCTCAACCCGCTTATCAATTCGGGCATCTAGATTCTCTCGATCTAGTACTAAACCAAATTGTTGAGCCGCTGGATATCTGCTGCTCTCCTGTCTTGGCAGATTGGCGGTAAATGGCTTTCCAGTTAACTCAATCACCTCTAGTGCTCTGATTACCCGACGGATATTCTCCTTTGGAATTGCTACCGCAGCAGCTGGATCCAACTTTGATAACCGTTGATGCATTACATCATTGCCAAGTTTTTCCGCCTCATCGGTAATCTGCTGGCGCACCTTTGGATCGGTATCTGGAAAATTTAACTCATCCAATATCGCCTTTATATATAGGCCGGTGCCACCAACTACAACAACAGATTTACCTGCTGCAAGTAATTGATCAATTTTGGTTCTTGCTAAATTTTGATACCAAGAGACATTTGCCTCCTCTTTTATCTCAAGTAAATCAATTAAATGATGGGGCACACCATCGCGCTCAGCCAGGGTTAATTTAGCGGTGCCAATATCCATTCCTTTGTATAGCTGCATGGAATCGGCATTAATGATCTCTGCATCAATCTGCTTTGCGACCGCTACCGCTAAATCACTTTTGCCTGTTGCGGTGGCGCCACAAATGATTATTAAACTCATAGAGATTTAAGTGAGGCAAGTGTTGGTATGCCTAGCAAAATCTTCTTATCTCCCTGCTCATCTACCCAAGCGGTATGAGCATCTCCGCCTTGGGTTTTTTCAACTGAGATTGGTGCACCAGCAACGATGTGGTTGGCAAATGCTTCAGTCACCTGCACCTGAACTAGATCTCCTGGACGTGCGGTGTTAGCTGAGTTATCAAAGTGGGTAAGTCTAAAATCTTGAGCACGTCCTGTAACTCGCTTTAAATCAAGATCATGACGGCCCTCATGGGCGCTAACTAGTAATTGAATCTGCTTGCCAATTAACTTTGTATTCTCACTCTTGGAAATCTCTTGTTGCACCTGGTGAAGTTGGTTGTAGCGCTGGGCCATAACCTCATCATTAATCTGATCTGGCATCGTGGCAGCTGGTGTGCCCGGACGTTTTGAGTATTGGAAAGTATAGGCGGCGCTAAATTTTGCTACCTTTACTAAATCAATAGTTTGCGCAAAATCCTCATCACTCTCACCTGGAAAACCAACGATGATGTCAGTAGTAATAGCAGCATCTGGAATTGCGGAACGAACCTTCTCTAGAATTCCTAAGTATCGATCCCTGCGATATGACCGTCGCATCGCCTGCAAAACCTTGTCGCTGCCAGATTGCAGTGGCATATGAAGATGTGGCATCACATTGGGGGTTTGTGCCATCGCATCAATTACATCATCGGTGAAATCACGTGGATGTGGTGACATAAAGCGAACCCGCTTTAAACCGTCGATCTTGCCGCATTCACGAAGTAATTTAGAGAAGGCTAATCGATCACCAAAATCAACACCATAAGCATTTACATTTTGACCCAGCAAGGTAATTTCAATAACCCCTTGATCAACCAGAGCGCGCACCTCGCGCAAAATATCCTCAGCTGGGCGATCCTTTTCAATACCGCGAAGTTGGGGAACGATACAAAATGTGCAGGTGTTATTGCAGCCAACTGATACTGAAACCCATGCACTAAATGCACTGTCACGTTTTACGGGAAGTGTGGATGGGAAGTGCTCAAGAGACTCTTTAATCTCAACCTGTGATTGCTCCTCAATTCGAGCGCGCTCAAGCAGGATTGGAAGTGAGCCAATATTGTGAGTACCAAAGACCACATCAACATAGGGTGCGCGTTTAATAATCGCATCTTGATCCTTTTGCGCCATACATCCACCAACTGCTATTTGAAAGTTTGGATCACTCTTTTTACGTGGCGCTAGGAAGGAGAGATTTCCATAAAGTTTGTTATCTGCATTCTCGCGAACTGCACAGGTGTTAAAGACAACTAAATCCGGGTGGGTATCAGCTAGTGCTTGGGTATAGCCAGCATCAATTAACAATCCAGAGATTCGCTCGGAATCATGGACATTCATCTGGCAGCCGTAGGTTTCTACGACAAAGGTAGGCATATGCCAAATTCTACTTGCTTAAATTACTTTAATTAACTCCAGTTAATTCGCGCATAATGCGGGCGCAAATACCATGGCCATAACCTTTTCGAGCAAGCAGACCACTGATTCGGCGGTATACAACCTCAGGATCTAAGTGGGCGATTGAGTTGTACTTTCGCTGCGCCAAATTAAATGCTTGCAGGTACTCAGATTCATCATCAATCTCATCAATTACCTCGGTGATGATGTCCTGAGAGACACCTTTGTTGCGAAGCTCTGTTGCAATTACTCGCTTGCTTAATTTTTTAGCACGTTGGCGAGACTCACTCCACAATTTAGCGAATTCGAGATCATTTAATAGACCTTGTAATTCAAGTGAATCAAGCGCGGCATTTGCGGTATCAATCTCGCAGCCGCGCTTGATTAAATGTTTAAGGAGCTCATCCCTACTCTTTGCGCGAGGTGCAAGTGCATACAATGCAATTGAGATCGCCTCGGAGTAGGGATCACTCTTTACTGTCTCTTTTGAGCGCAAGTAATTACTTAGAACTCAACATCGGCAGTAGCCTCATCAACAGCAGCAACCAAGGCGGGATCTATCTCAGTTGGTACATATGATGCGCGGATCTTTGCCTCAATATCATTTGCAAGATCTGGATTATCAATTAGGAAGGCGCGAGCATTCTCTTTGCCCTGTCCTAGTTGATCTGATTCGTAGGTAAACCAAGCACCAGATTTCTTTACGATGCCAAGATCTACACCCATATCAATTAATGAGCCTTCGCGACTGATGCCAACACCGTAAATAATGTCAAACTCAGCCTGTTTAAATGGTGGTGAAACCTTGTTCTTCACAATCTTCACACGAGTACGGTTTCCAACCGCCTCTTGACCATCCTTTAATGTTTCAATGCGGCGCACATCCATGCGAACTGATGCATAGAACTTGAGCGCCTTTCCACCAGTTGTTGTCTCTGGTGAGCCAAAGAAGACACCGATCTTGTCACGCAACTGGTTGATAAAGATTGCAGTTGTCTTTGATTGGCTTAATGCACCTGTCATTTTACGAAGCGCTTGTGACATCAAACGAGCTTGTAGACCCATATGAGAGTCACCCATCTCGCCCTCAATTTCAGCGCGAGGCACAAGGGCTGCAACTGAGTCAACCACGATGATATCTAGTGCGCCGGAGCGAACCAACATATCCATGATCTCTAGTGCTTGCTCGCCAGTATCTGGTTGTGAAACAAGTAGCGCATCAATATCTACGCCAAGCTTCTTTGCATACTCGGGATCTAATGCATGCTCTGCATCGATAAAGGCTGCAATGCCTCCAAGTTTTTGGGCATTTGCAATTGCATGCAATGCAACTGTTGTCTTACCTGAGGATTCAGGTCCATAAATTTCAATAACGCGGCCACGTGGCAAGCCACCGACGCCAAGTGCGATATCAAGTGCGACAGATCCAGTTGGAATAACCTCCATTGGAACTGCTTCGCGATCGCCCATCTTCATAATGGAGCCTTTACCGAACTGACGCTCGATTTGGGCAAGGGCGGTATCTAGGGATTTACTGCGATCAGAGGATTTTTTATTATCTTCTCTTTCTTCTTTGGCATTTTCTTTAGCCATGAAGTTTGTTTCCTTTCATTTCCTTGACCAGTACTGGTTTTCCAGCGAGGTCATATCTCGGTCCAGAAGGTACGGAACATCACTGACGGCTGGCATAAGGTGCCAGCGGAACTGTGGAACCGCTCTGGTTGGGCATAAATAGTGTATCGAACAACTGTTCGAAAGGCTAGAACCGGCTTACAACACGCCGCTAACAGATCGGCTAGCGAAACTTTTCTGGCATCTGCGGGTTATGTCTTACCACCGCACGCCAAATCTCATCTGGCTCATCCCCTCGCACAATCGCCTGATTAACGGTGATACCACCAAGCTCTGAGTGCACGATGTCCTGAGAGTAGGTAGCTGGATCTGGAAAGTAATCACTGATGCGCGAGCGCAACTCTGAGATCCGCATCAGGTGGAGCGAATTAAATAAGGGTACGAACTAAACGCTTAGCCTGAGTTGCCGACTCTTCCTCGGTAATTGGGGATGCGATCTGAGCGATCAACCAGCGAAGGATTAAGCCACAGCCTGCGCTGTCGGCACCAAAGATTGCGACCAGTGATTGGCGCACCTTTACCCACAGTGGGTGATCTGAGATTGTCATCAGCTTTGCAATATCGGTTGGGTCACTTTCAACCATCTGGCGAAGTGCTAAATCTTGGGAGATCTCAACCGATAACCGGCGTAGGGATTCCTCTCTGGAATCGGCTGCAATCGCTAAATCAGTTAACCGAGTGATTTCAGAGTCAATTAAAAACTCCATCATCTCAGCCTTATCTGCAAATTGATTGTAGATCGTTGCACGTGATACCTGAGCACGTAATGAAATCTCCGCCATGTTGGATTCATAGCTTCCTACCTCAGCGATAACCTCTTTGGCGCCGCGAAATATAGCTTGGCGGGAGCGGTTGCTAGTTGCGTGTTGTTTGGCGTAGGTGCCAGTTAAATTATTGGGAAGGTTAAGGGCGGCGGACAAGATTTAAGCTGCGGTTTCGACTACTTGCAGAGTTACAAGTGGTGCCTCATGTGCTCTGACTACATTTGCAACATCTAGCAAAATTGTAGAGAGTGATAAATCAAGGGCTGAGCAGATTGCATTTAACAATTCAGATGAAGCCTCTTTATGGCCACGCTCTACCTCAGATAGGTAACCAAGTGAGACCCGGGCAGATTTTGCAACATCACGAAGGGTGCGACCTTGTTCAATGCGGGCAGCACGTAGTGCGGTGCCGATATGTGAGCGCAATAAAATCATGGCTTAAGGATACGCTCAAATGAGGCTAATGCACTTTCAATTGTTGCGTGGCGGATCAAATCCCGCGATCCGCTCAGGGAGAGGGCGATCGCAAATACCTCTTTTTTGCTGGCGATCGCGACCCAAACCGTGCCCACCCTTTGGCCATACGCCTTGCCTGGGCCAGCTACCCCAGTGGTTGCAATCGCATAATCGGAATTAAATTTCTTACGCGCACCGATCGCCATCTCCTTAGCGACCTCCTCAGAGACAGCGGTAAATTTCTTTAAACTCTTTGCATCGACCTTTAACTGATCAATCTTTACATCATCTGCATAAGCAATCACACCACCGAGAAAAACCTTTGATGAGCCAGCTACCTCAGTAATTGCAGCAGCTAATCCCCCGCCGGTAATTGATTCGGCAACTGATAATGTCGCTTTTTTCTTACCTAATTTTTTTACAACTGCGCTGGCAATCACTTTTTAATTACCTGCTTGAAGTAGGCCACACCAGTTGTGATTGTTAGATAGATTGCAATCGCCATAAAGATATCCCTTGGAATATGTAACCAGGTTGGTAGGGGCAGAATGTAAAAGCCAACTCCAAATGATTGGAAAAAGGTCTTTAGCTTTGCACCCTTACTGGCTGGAATAACCCCATCTTTAATTACTGCAAAGCGCAGCACCGTAACTGCTAACTCGCGAAATAAAAGGATTGCCGTAACCCACCAGGAGAGCAATCCTAAAATCGAGGCGCCAATTGCGGCGGTGGCTAGCATCGCCTTATCTGCGATTGGATCTAGCAACTTACCAAACTCAGTTATCTGATTGCGATCTCTGGCTAACTTACCATCTAAAATATCTGATAGGCCAACAACAAAAAATAAGCTCCAGGCAATTAAGCGCCAAGTTGTGTCATCGCCACCATTTTTAAAGAGCGCGTACGCGCATACCGGCAAAAGTAAAACCCGCAGGATAG
>WLHY01000055.1 GCA_009702465.1 Actinomycetota bacterium | reverse complement strand
TCATCTGCTGCAGTAGAAACCTTTGCTGCCACAATTTCAGAGGCTGCAAAACTTGCGCCAATTACCTCATCAACTCCAGCGGTAAAGGGTGGACGACCAGAATTAACCGAGGCATCAATTGTGGTTTCTGGTGGACGTGGTACAAATGGAGATTTCAAACCAGTAGAAGCCTTTGCTGATTCACTAGGAGCCGCAGTTGGCGCATCCCGTGCTGCAACTGATGCTGGTTGGTATCCACATACTCATCAGGTTGGCCAAACAGGAAAGACTGTAAGTCCACAACTTTATGTTGCTGCTGGAATCTCTGGCGCGATTCAACACCGTGCTGGTATGCAAACCAGTAAAACCATTGTGGCTATTAATAAGGATCCAGAGGCACCAATTCTTGAACTTGCAGATTTTGCAGTAGTTGGCGATCTATTTAATGTGTTGCCACAGGCTACGCAGGCAATTGTTGCCCGCAAAGCTTAATTACGCTTAATAACTGCTCTATCACCGCCTGGCTTTAGACTAGGCAAATGGCCGTTCATTCATCTCAGATCTACTTTGATCATGCCGCAACTACACCAATGGTGCAGCCGGCAATTGATGCCTTAACCGCCCAATTGTTAAAAACTGGCAACGCCTCTAGCTTGCACAGCACAGGTCGTTCGATTCGAAAAGAGTTAGAAGAGGCTCGAGAATCAATTGCAAAAGCTGCAGGATGTTCAGCGATCGATGTGATTTTCACTGGTACTGGAACTGAAGCGGATAATTTAGCTATCAAGGGTTTGTACTGGCTGGGTGCAAAGGCTGGCAAAAACATAATCATTACCTCAACCTTTGAACATCATGCAGTTATGGATCCAATTAAATGGTTGCAAGAGCATGAGGGTGCAACTGTTATCGAGATTCCAGTCAGCAAAACGGGATCACTTGATTTAACTGCGCTGCAAGCTGCGGTTACTCAACATGGCGCAAAGGTAGCTTTTATCTCAATTATTCACGCCAACAATGAGATTGGAACTGTGCAACCAATTGATCAGGTGGTCAAGATCGCCGGTGATATTCCAGTTCACTCCGATGCAGTCCAAAGCTTTGGCAAGATTGACTTTAACTTCAACCAACTTGGATTAACCGCTGCAACTATTAGTGCACACAAGGTTGGTGGGCCACTTGGTGTTGCAGCTTTGATTCTTAAAAAAGGTGTGAATATCGAGCCAGTACTTCATGGTGGCGGTCAAGAGCGAGATATCAGAAGCGGCACCTTCAATGCACCCGGAATTATTGCCTTTGCCTCGGCTGCAAGTAATGCGATGATGCATATGCAAGCTCGCGATGAAAAGATCAGAAAATTAAAGAGTTTATTAATTACCAAAGTTTTAGCAGCAGTTCCTGATGCTTGGGTAAATGGTCAATCAGAAAACTCATTGCCGGGTGTAGTAAACATAACCTTTCCAGGAAGTGATAATGAGGGATTGTTATTGCTTCTTGATATGGCAGGAATTGCTTGTTCTACTGGCTCTGCTTGCAGCGCTGGTGTGCATCGACCAAGCCATGTCTTAATGGCAATTGGTTTAACCGAGGATGAAACAACCTCATCTCTGCGATTCTCACTTGGCGAATCAAATACTGAAGAAGAGATCGAGAAGTTAGCTGCAGTTATTGCATCAGTTGTTGAAAAATCTAAATCTGCAGCAAATAAAAAGGTATCTAAGTGAGCGGTAAACTAAAGGTGATTGCAGCCATGAGCGGTGGCGTTGATTCCGCCGTAGCTGCAGCACGAGCGGTGGAGGCAGGACATGAGGTAATTGGTGTGCACTTAGCCTTATCTAGCAATCCGCAAAAGTATCGCTCCGGCGCACGAGGTTGTTGCACAGTAGAGGATTCACATGATGCCAGGCGGGCTGCGGATGTAATTGGTATTCCGTTTTATATCTGGGATATGGCAGAGCAGTTTCATGCCGGAGTTGTCGAAAACTTTTTATCAGAGTACCAATCTGGTCGCACCCCAAATCCATGTCTGCGTTGTAATGAGAAGATTAAGTTTGAGGCGGTTCTTGTTCGAGCTAAAGCACTTGGTTTTGATGCAGTTGTAACTGGCCATTATGCAATTACTAAAGAGGTTAATGGTGTTAAAACTCTAAATCGAGCGGTAGATCCAGAGAAAGATCAATCATATGTACTTGCGGTATTAACTGCCGATCAAATCAATGGGGCGATCTTTCCATTGGGTGACACCGTTAAGGATGATGTTCGCAAAGAGGCGCAAGCACGTGGATTATTTGTGGCAAACAAGCCAGATAGCCATGACATCTGCTTTGTCCCATCAGGTGATAACGCTGGCTGGTTGCGCGAGCGTTTGGGCTCTGAGGTTGGCCCGATCGTTGATCAAAGTGGAAAAGAGTTAGGGCAGCACAATGGTGCATACACCTTCACAATTGGACAGCGCCGTGGTTTGAATTTAACTGTGCCAACTCCAAAGGGTGAACCAAGGTATGTATTAAGTATTGAACCAAAGACAAATACAGTTGTAGTTGGCACACATGAAGCGCTTGCGGTGAATAAAATTGTTGGTCAGCCACCTATTTGGTGTGGACCGGCGCCTGAGGTAAATAAAGTTTATAAAGGTTTTGCCCAAGTACGAGCCCATGGTGAGCCACTGCCTACCAAGTATCAATTTGATGGTACTCACTTAATCGCTGATTTAGATCAACCAGTATTTGGCTTGGCAACTGGTCAGGCTTTAGTTATTTACGAAGATGATCGGGTGGTTGGTTCTGCCACAATTTCGGAGACCTTTTGATGGCTGATTCATCTAGCAAGGAGATTCGCCACAAGATTCAAGAGTTATCGGAAAGCATCAAGGATCATCAATTTCAATACTATGTAAATGATAAGCCAAGCATTACCGATGCCGCTTTTGATAAGTTGTGGCAAGAGTTAATTGATCTAGAGAAAAAGTATCCACAATTTAAGTTAGCTGATTCACCAACCTCTGATGTGGGTGGTGGCTTTGCAACACATTTTGAACAATATGATCACATTGAAAAGATGATGTCCCTTGATAATGTATTTGATCAAGATGAGCTAAATACCTGGTTTGATCGGATTGAAAAGAGTGGGGCAAAAAATAGCTGGCTCTGCGAGGTTAAAGTAGATGGCTTAGCCATTAATTTGCTTTATGAAAAGGGAAAGTTAACTAGGGCGCTAACTCGCGGCAATGGCACCACTGGTGAGGATGTAACTTTAAATATTAAAACCATCGATACCGTGCCATTGCAATTATCAGGTAAGAAAATTCCAGAGCGGCTTGAGGTTCGGGGTGAGGTATTTTTTCCACTTAAAGCATTTGATGAGTTAAATGATTCACTTGAAGAGGCGGGAAAACAACGGTTTGCTAATCCAAGAAATGCAGCTGCTGGATCGCTTCGACAAAAAGATCCCAAGGTAACTGCATCAAGACCACTAGATCTAGTTGTGCATGGCATCGGTGCGGCCGATGGTATTTCCTTTGAACAACAAAGCAGCGCCTATGAATTGTTAAAGAGCTGGGGATTGCCAACTAGCAATCGATTTAAAGTAGTTGATTCCCGCAAGGCGGTTATTGATTTTATTGCCCAGTATGAAAAACACCGTCATGATGTCGAGCACGAGATAGATGGTGTTGTCATAAAGGTAAATGAGATTGCAGTTCAAAATGAGTTGGGATTTACCAGTCGAGCCCCTAAATGGGCGATCGCTTTTAAGTATCCACCTGAAGAGGTAACCACTAAATTGTTGGATATCAAGGTAAGTGTTGGACGCACAGGTCGGGTAACACCCTTTGCATTTATGGAGCCGGTTAAGGTTGCAGGTTCCACCGTTACAAATGCCACGCTGCACAATCAGGAAGAGATTATTCGCAAGGGAATTTTAATTGGCGACACAGTTCTGATTCGTAAAGCGGGCGATGTAATTCCCGAGGTGTTGGGTCCAGTTATAGAGAAACGAAGCGGCAAGGAAAAAGCATTTGTAATGCCAACTATCTGTCCAGATTGCGGAAGTAAGTTGCGTGCAATTACCGAGGGCGATGTTGATATCCGTTGTCCAAACAATCAATCATGTCCAGCACAATTAATTGAACGGCTTTTTTATATTGGCTCACGCAGTGCATTAGATATTGATGTTCTTGGGTATGAAGCAGCGGCTGCTTTACTAAAGGATGGTTTGGTTAAGGATGAGGGTGATCTCTTTGCCTTAACCGAGAAAGATCTAGCTAAATCTCAATTTTTCTTAAAGAAGGATGGCACATTAGGCGCAATTGCAGATCGATTTATAATTAGTTTGCAAACGGCAAAATCTCGTCCCTTATGGCGGGTACTAGTTGCACTTTCAATTAGACATGTTGGACCAACCTCGGCCCAAGCATTGGCTAATAAATTTGGTTCAATCGAGGGCATTAAAGCGGCCTCAACTCAAGAGCTAGCAAATACCGAAGGTGTTGGCGCCGTGATTGCAGATTCAATCTCCGAGTGGTTTGGTGAGAAGTGGCATCAAAAAATTATTGAAAAGTGGGAAAAATCAGGGGTTGCATTAGTAGATCAAAAGCCAAAAAATAATTTAAAACAAACACTTGCTGGGTTAACAATTGTGGTTACCGGCTCACTTGCGGATTTCACACGAGATGGGGCAACTGAAGCGATAATCTTGCGTGGCGGTAAATCCTCCTCATCCGTCTCTAGCAAAACTGATTTTGTTGTTGCGGGCGATGCTGCTGGATCGAAATTACAAAAGGCTGAGGAATTAGGAGTCCCTGTGCTGGATGAGGCGGGTTTCAAGTCGTTATTAGCTAATGGGAAAGGCTAAACTAGGAATATGAACTTACTAAGTGAAGTCACCCGCGAACTTCCAGCTTCTCCAGTCTTTTTTGGTCTCTTTGCCTTTGGTGTTTTGTCATTACTACTCTACTTAACACTTCGAATTGATCGGTAATAGAATCCAAAAGATCGCAATTGTTGGTGGCACCTTTGATCCAATTCATCTAGGTCACTTAAAGATTATCTCTGAGGTCGCCAAAAAATTTGAAAAGGTAATTGTTATTCCAACTGGTGATCCATGGCTTAAAGCAGCAAAGCCAATTGCAACTGGTGAGCAACGGGTTGCGATGGCACAAACAGCGGTTAACTCATTAAATCTGGCTGATCAAGTTGTAGTTTCAGCGATTGAGGTTAAGCGAGCCGGCCCTAGTTATGCAATTGATACTGTGACTGCGCTAAAACAAATTTATCCAGATGCCAGCTTTACCTTGGTTTTGGGAAGTGATGCAGCGAGAAATCTACATAAATGGCATCGCAGTGATGAGTTACAAAAATTAGTTGAAGTATTGGTTGTAAAGCGAGAATCTGTACCAGCAAGTGAATTTCCCGAGATTCAGATCGATGCGCCAGAGATCTCATCTACTGAAATTAGAGATAAGGTTGCACATTCACAGGAGATAACCGATCTTGTTACTCCCACAATCTCCACCTTTATTAAGGAGCACCAGCTTTATGTCAGTCAGCGCTAAAACTATCGAGCTAACTAAGTTAGCTGCACAAGCATTGGCAGACAAACTTGGTGAGGATATTTCAGCGATTGATCTCTCTGAGCAATTAGTTTTAAATCAAGTTTTCTTAATTGCCACTGGAAATAATGAACCTCAGTTAGATGCGATGGCGGATGAGGTTCAACGCAGATTGCGCGAGATTGGTGAAAAGCCGGCAAGAGTCGAAGGAACCGGACAATGGATCCTGCTTGATTACAGTGATTTAGTTGTTCACATTCAAAGCAAAGAGTTGCGCTCTTATTACATGCTAGATCGACTTTGGAATGATTGTCCAAAGATTGAAGTTGCGGTTAAATAGTAATTATGAGCGAGGCAAATCTAAAGGTTGTTATTTGGCGACATGGCCAAACTGATTGGAATATTGAGAATCGCTTTCAAGGACATAGCGATATCCCACTAAACAAGGTGGGCGAGTATCAAGCACGCGAAGCGGCAAAGGTTTTGGCTGGAATGAATCCAGATCGAATCATTGCAAGTGATTTACTACGAGCCAAAGCAACTGCACAAGCACTTGCTGATTTAGTTGATTTAAAGGTTGAGATTAATCCACTTCTGCGCGAAACAAATGGCGGTAAGTGGGAG
>WLHY01000054.1 GCA_009702465.1 Actinomycetota bacterium | reverse complement strand
GGTGGTGTTTGTATTAGTGACAGGTTCACCATTTTTTGCAAGCCATATATCAAATGTGGTTGCGTCAAGTGAGGTATTGATTAGTTGAGCTGAAAATTGAATATTGTAAACACCGCTATTGGCAACTCTAATTTTAGATGAATCATTTATTGAAACTCCATTTGCGCCGTCTGTCGAATTAAATTTCATTGCATAAGCAATTGCCGGGTTGGTGTTGTTTTGATTTGTAGTATCAAAAAAAGATCCGTACCAGCCACCTCGAGCACCTTGTGGGCCAGGATTTCCAGTTGCACCCTGCGGGCCTTGAGGACCAACTGGCCCTACAGCACCATCTACTGGTGCTTTGGTAAAAATAGAACCATCAGGAAATTTAATTCCATTGGCAATGCTCACAAAACCCTTATCGCCAAAATTTCCAATTCTAATGTCTTGTTCTGAAAGTATAGATTCAATACCATTTTCAGTTAGTCGGATGTTTCCAATTCGCAATGAATCCGTTCCATCTAGCAGCAGAGTTCCGCCGATCACGGTTAATCCAACTTGTTCACCAGTGGTTTTATCTTCTAAATAAATTGTTCCTGGACCTACTTGAATATCTTTCCAACGCAATTTAGGGCTTCCTAATGAAAACACATTATCTTTGGATGGAAGTAAGTTTGATGACAAGGCCAATAAATTCATTGGTGCTTGGCATGCACCTGCTGGACCTTGGATTCCCTGTTCTCCTTGTTCACCAGGCACTCCTTGTTCACCGCTTACTGCAACAGCCGGAGCTGGGCAAAAACCAATAACCTTTAGAGCTTTAGCAAAAACTGGTGTTCCAGTCATGGTGTCAGAAATATAAAACGCTGCCGTAGAGACTGCGATAACAAAAGTTAAAATCTCAAAAAACACTCTGAGTTTTGATTTAAATCTCACACTTATCCACTCGTATTTAGATCAGATTTGCATCTGATTTGATCGGCCAGTTGCCAGCCACGTCTAATTATGCATCTAAATCTGTGACACTAGCAATTTTCCAAGCAATTAAAGTAACCTTCACGCATGATCACCGATACCTCTCGAGTCCTTCACGCAGCAACTGGAAACAAGTTGACCGCTAAGGGTTGGGGACAGGAAGCAGCACTTCGCATGCTGCACAACAACTTAGATCCTGCGGTTGCTGAGCACCCTGAGAATTTAGTTGTGTATGGTGGAACTGGAAAGGCTGCACGTAATTGGCAATCCTTTGATGCAATTGTTAAAACCCTGACAAATTTAAAAAATGATGAGACGATGCTGGTTCAATCTGGTAAACCAGTCGGTGTATTTCAAACACATGAATGGGCACCACGAGTATTAATTGCCAACTCAAATCTGGTAGGAGATTGGGCAAATTGGCCAGAGTTTCGCCGATTAGAACAACTTGGCCTAACTATGTATGGCCAGATGACAGCTGGCTCTTGGATCTATATTGGCACGCAAGGAATTTTGCAGGGAACTTATGAAACCTTCGCCGCTGTTGCCAACAAGCGCTTTAACGGAACATTGCAGGGAACCTTAACTTTAACTGGCGGTTGTGGTGGCATGGGTGGAGCCCAACCACTTGCAGTAACTATGAATGGTGGCGTCTGTTTAGTAGTTGATATTGATAAGACCAGATTAGAAAAGCGAATCAAAACTAGATACCTAGATGAGATTGCTGATAATTTAGATGATGCCGTTACTCGTTGCTTGAAGGCTAAAAATGCTGGCACGCCACTATCTGTTGGTCTAGTTGGAAATGCAGCAGAGGTCTTCCCTAAATTATTAAATATGGATGTCTCCTTCGACATCGTTACCGATCAAACCTCTGCACATGATCCACTTTCATATATTCCAATTGGTGTTGATTATGAAGATGCAGAGATGTTGGCAAAGGATAATCCAACTGATTTCACCAAGCGCAGCCAAGAGGCGATGGCAAAGCATGTTGAAGCGATGGTTGGTTTTATGGATAAGGGTGCCGAAGTATTTGATTACGGTAATTCAATTCGAGATGAAGCCCGCCAAGGTGGATTCAAACGGGCATTTGCATTCCCTGGTTTTGTTCCTGCATATATTCGTCCATTATTTTGTGAAGGTAAGGGACCATTTCGTTGGGCGGCATTATCTGGTGATCCAAAGGATATTTATCGAACAGATAAAGCGGTACTTGATTTGTTCCCAGAAAATGAGGCGTTACATCGTTGGATCACAATGGCACAAGAAAAGGTTGCTTTTCAAGGATTACCAGCACGTATTTGTTGGTTAGGTTATGGCGAACGAGATAAAGCAGGATTAGCTTTTAATGATTTAGTTGCAAAGGGTGAGGTTAAGGCGCCAATAGTTATTGGCCGCGATCACCTAGATTGTGGATCTGTTGCATCCCCTTACCGCGAAACAGAGGCGATGCTGGATGGTTCTGATGCAATTGCCGATTGGCCACTACTCAATGCAATGGTAAATGTGGCATCAGGTGCATCTTGGGTTTCAATTCACCATGGTGGTGGCGTTGGTATGGGACGTTCAATTCATGCTGGCCAAGTCTCAGTTGCAGATGGCACACCACTGGCAGCGCAAAAATTAGCTCGAGTTTTAACAAATGATCCAGGTATGGGCGTCATCCGCCATGTTGATTCAGGGTATGAGATTGCAGATAAGACTGCACGTGAAAAACATGTGCATATCCCAATGTTGGATACTGAATAAAGAATTAAATAGCGAAGCAACAAAATGTCCCAAACTCTGATTAAAAATATTGGCCTGCTTGTTACCAATAACTCAGAGATCGATGGAACACCACTTGGCTTAATTAACAATGCAGCGCTACTTGTTGAAGATGGCGAGATTAAGTGGATAGGCGCATCTGAAAGTGCACCAAGTGCTGAAAGAAGCGTAGATGCATCTGGAAAGTGTGTGATTCCGGGATTTGTAGATTCACACAACCATTTAATTTTTGCCGGAGATCGAAGCAAAGAGTTTGCCGCCCGCATGATTGGGCAAAAATATGAGGCAGGCGGAATCGCCTACACCGTTGATTTAACTAGAAAAGCTAGGGATGGAGACTTATTGAGTAATGCCCAACGCCTGCAACATGAAGCGATGCACAGTGGAACCACAACAATTGAGATTAAATCAGGGTACGGCTTAACTGTTAAGGATGAGGTGCGCTCACTTTCAATTGCTAAGCAGTTAACAACTGAGACCACATTTCTAGGCGCTCATGTTGTGCCAAGTGAGTACAAGGACAAAGCCGATGATTATGTTGATTTGGTGTGTGGTCAGATGCTTACCGAAGTTAAGCCGCATGCAAAGTGGATAGATGTCTTTTGTGATCGAGGCGCATTTACAACCGAACAAGCGCGCAAAGTTTTAAAGGCAGGAATTGCAGCTGGGTTGCAACCAAGACTGCATGCAAATCAATTAGAGCAAGGCGATGGCGTCGCATTAGGTGTTGAATTAGATGCCGCTTCCGTTGATCATCTTTCCCACTTTAATCAAAGTGATATTGAAAAATTAGTGGGGTCAAAAACTGTTGCCACCCTACTGCCAGGAGCAGAGTTTTCTACTAGATCTAAATATCCAGATGCCAGAAAATTACTTGAAGCCGGAGTTACTGTGGCACTTGCGGCAGATTGCAATCCAGGAAGTTCATACACAACAAATATGCCATTAATGATTGCACTTGCTGTGCGCGAGATGTTTATGACTCCCGAGCAAGCTTTGTGGTCTGCCACAAAGGGCGGAGCACAAGCACTTCGCAGAAATGATGTTGGTCATTTATCTGTGGGCGCTAAGGCTGATTTTGTAATTTTAAAGGAGAGTTCATATATTCATCTGGCTTATCGGCCAGGAGTTAACTTGATAGATGAGGTGTGGCAGCATGGCGCAAAAATCTAAAACTGTTTTACTAAATACATCTGGTGTTAGCTTTCAAGATGTAATCGATGTTGCACGTTATGGCGCCAAGGTTGAAATCAGTGATGAAGCTAAGAAAGCAATTGATGCCTCCCGTAAATACATTGATGATTACACCAAAGGTGGCAAGGCAATTTATGGAGTTTCAACCGGCTTTGGTGCACTTGCCGATAAATTTATTGAACCAGGAGATCGGGTTCAATTACAAAAATCATTGATTAGATCCCATGCTGCAGGTGTTGGTGCACCGGTAGAGCGTGAGGTTGTTCGCGCACTTATTTTCTTGCGCCTTCGCACCATGACATCTGGTCGAACCGGCGTTAGATATGAATTAGCTAAAACCTATGCAGATTTTTTAAATGCCAATTTAACGCCAGTAGTACCGGAGTTTGGCTCTCTTGGTTGCAGCGGTGATTTAGCACCACTTTCACATTGTGCACTTGCCATTATGGGTGAGGGCAAGGTTCATGATGAATCTGGAAATATTGTTGATTCTGCAGTTGCCATGAAGAAGGCTGGCATCACACCAATTGAATTACAAGCTAAAGAGGGCTTGGCATTAATCAATGGCACCGATGGCATGTTGGGAATGTTGATTATGGCAATTGCTGATCTGCGCAATCTTTGTAGTGCTGCTGACATCACTACCGCCATGAGTATTGAAGGTTTACTAGGAACTGACAAAGTATTTGCACCAGATCTGCATGCACCACTTCGTAAACAATTAGGTCAGGCTGTCTCTGCCGCCAACTTATTTGCACTCCTTAAGGGTTCTGAAATTGTGGCCTCCCACTTTGAAGGTGATACTCGAGTGCAGGATGCCTACTCACTTCGTTGTGCACCACAGGTTGCAGGTGCCGTCCGTGACACAGTTGATTACGCTGAAATGATTGCTGGACGGGAACTAGATAGTGCAATTGATAATCCAGTTGTGCAGCCAGATGGCCGAGTTGAATCAAATGGAAATTTTCATGGCGCACCCGTTGCATACGTTTTAGATTTTCTCGCAATTGCAGCAGCTGATTTAGGTTCTATGGCAGAGCGCAGAACAGATCGCATGTTAGACCCAGCAAGATCTGTTGGCTTGCCCGCATTTTTAGCCTTTAACGCTGGCGTTGATTCTGGTTTAATGATTGCGCAATACACACAAGCTGCATTGGTAAGTGAGAACAAGCGTCTAGCCACACCAGCAAGTGTTGATTCAATCCCAAGCAGTGCAATGCAAGAGGATCATGTTTCTATGGGCTGGTCAGCAGCGCGCAAACTTCGCAAAGTTGTTGATAATCTGACTCATATTCTAGGAATTGAGTTACTAACCGCAGCTCGTGCAATTGAATTGCGTAAAGGATTAAAGCCAGCGGCAGCAACCGCTGCAGTGGTTGCTGAACTGCGCAAAGTTGTTGATCCAATCGGACCAGATCGATTCTTATCTCCGGAAATGGAGGCAGCCTCTGCAATTATTCGTGATGGTCTTGCAGTAACAGCAGCAAAAAAGGTTGTTACTAACTTAAATTAACGAGAAGCAACTCCAGCTGCAAACTCAAGAACCAGCAATGCAGCTAAGCGAATTGTTCGTTGATCTGCTGAATCTTTTTTAACATCAATTTCAGTTATATCAACTGCGCGGACCTTGCTATTAGCACCGGCATAAAAAGCTGCCTGACGTAACTCATCTGCACTTATCCCACCAGGAACAGATGCTGGGCATGCTGGAACCGCGGCACGATCACAAACATCAACATCTAGATCGACATAGATCTCATCAACTCTGCGGTTTAAAACGGAGAAGGCCTCTTTCATCGCATCCTTCATTGATTGGCGGCGAAGTTGATCTCGAGAGATTATGTAGATACCTTGCTCTTTTGCACGTTCGGCATATTCGCGGCTGTTTGCAAAATCAGAGATACCAATTTGCACAATGTTTTTGCCCGGCAGACCTGCTTGAATCAATCGCCAAACTGGTGAGCCATTAGACATTCCATCACGTAGATCATGGTGAGCATCTAGGGTTACCAAGCCAACCTTGGATAAATCTTTAAAGATTGAGGATGCAACAGAGAAGGTAATTGAATTATCGCCACCGAGTGCGATCAGAGTTTGGTAACTATCTAAGACATTTTCTAACTTCTTTGCCACACGTTTTTTGCCATCTAGACCATCAGGATTAAGCACATCACCAAGATCTGTAAAACTTAAACCACGTAAATCAATCTCTTTACTTCCTGAAAATGTTGAATACTTTTCCAGCGCCTGCCTAATTGCTTTTGGAGTCAGGTTCGCAGAGGTTGGTGAGATCGAACTTTTATGAGCAGGTACTCCCACAAGTGCGACATCTGCTTTCTTCAGATTTGGCTTGAATAATGAGTTCGCACGAGGCCAAAGGCGATCTGAGGGGAGTTTATTTTTTGACATGGTGAGCATGGTACTTGAG
>WLHY01000053.1 GCA_009702465.1 Actinomycetota bacterium | reverse complement strand
TTGATCAATACTTTGCTAGGAATGGTTATCGATTTAAATACAATGCAACCTAAATTAGGGGGCAAAACTGGTGGTTTATCTGGGCCAGCTATTAGACCAATAGCGGTACGCGCCATTTACCAAGTACATCAAGCATTTCCAAACACACCGATTGTTGGAATGGGTGGGGTCAGTAACGGTAAGGATGCACTAGAGCTTGTACTTGCAGGGGCAACGGCAATTTCAGTCGGTACCGCAACATTTAGTGATCCAACAGCGGTTATCAAGATCCGCGATGAACTCAAATCACTCCTAATAGAACGAGGTTTTGCGGATTTCAAATCAGCTATTGGTTACGCACATCGGCAAATCGCATGAACTCACCAATTATCTTGGCCCTCGATACTAAAGATCCAAATCAAGCACGTAATTGGATCAAGATATCAAGGCCATTAATCAATCACTTCAAAATAGGACTTGAATTTTATCTTTTAAATGGAAAAGAGTCAGTTGTTGCATTACAAAAGGAGTTTTCCTTTGAATTATTTCTCGACCTAAAACTTTACGATATTCCAAATACTGTTAAAGGAGCGGTTGAATCTGTTGCCTCGCTTAATCCAAAATTTTTAACGGTACATGCAGCTGGTGGACCGAAGATGATCGCCGCCGCTGCCGAAGCGTTGCCAGGTGGTTCAATCGCAGCAGTTACAGTTCTGACCTCGTTTTCGGAAAACGAGTTCTCATCCCTGGGGTATTCAAAAGATATTTCTAGTACTGCAAGAAGTTGGGCAGATAAGGCGGTAGCGGCCGGAGCAACATCATTAATTTGTTCACCATTTGAAGCTCAGCAAATGAAGGATATCGCACCAGATTCTACGATTATTACTCCAGGAGTTCGATTACTTGGCGAGTCAGCAAATGATCAAAATCGCGTGATGACTCCTAAGGAGGCATTAAGCGGTGGTGCTGACTATGTAGTTATTGGGAGATCTATAACTTCATTGTCAGGAGATAGTGAACAAGCTATGCAGGATAAGATCACAGAGATCCACCAATCAATTTAAAGTTTATGCTGCCACCAAAATTAAGCAATGAGGCAAGATCTGCTGCGGGAATGAAGGCGGTTAAGGCTAGGCAAGATAGAGCGGTTGTTAAGAAATCCATCTCAGATGGCGCCTTGTCATTTTTCGACCTGTTCAATGATCAGCGTGAATGTATTCAGCGGATGAAGTTAATGGAAGCGTTGAACTGCGTTCCAGGTGTTGGTGAGAAAAGAGTCAATATCATCTTTGAGCGAACCGGTATATCGAGATCACGTAGAATTGGCGGCGTTGGCAAGAAACAACGCGAGCTACTTAGGGAGGAGTTTTTACTTATGAAAACTGCACCTATGCCAGGAAAACTCTTAGTTGTTTCAGGTCCTAGTGGGGTCGGCAAGAGCACCATCACAAAAGGGCTTCAGAACTTTGATAACTTCTGGGTTTCAATCTCTGCTACAACTCGATATATGCGCGAAGGTGAGGTAGATGGTAAAGATTATCTATTTGTTACCAATGAACAATTTGATCAGATGGTTGAAAATAATGAGTTGTTGGAGTGGGCGGAGTTCACTGGGGCAAAGTATGGAACCCCGGCATTACCAGTTACAAAAGCTTTAGAGCGAGGTTTAAATGTAGTTTTAGAGATTGAATTAAATGGTGCCAGACAGATTAGAAAAAAAGTAAAGGAGGCGGTTTTAATCTTTATCGAACCACCTTCCTGGATCGAGCTAGAGAGCCGATTAGTAAATAGAGGAACTGAATCTAGCCACTCATTGGAAATGCGCTTAAATAAGGCAAAGGAGGAGTTGAAAGCCGCTTCTGAGTTTGATTTTGTGCTGGTAAATACAAAGGTAGAGCAGGTTGTCCAAGAACTGGTATCTTTAGCCCTTCGTTAGATTAAGCAAGATAGATAAAAAGATGAAAATTGGAGTTTGAAGATGAGCAATCAAGCACTCGATGGGATCACAAATCCACCAATAGATGCGCTATTGGATAAGGCTGGTTCAAAGTACAGCTTAGTTCTTTATGCGGCCAAGCGTGCTCGTCAGATTAATGCGTACTACTCACAACTAGGTGAGGGATTGCTCGAGTATGTTGGCCCTCTGGTCGAAACATATGTTCATGAAAAACCATTATCAATCGCCTTGCGTGAGATAAATGAAGGTTTGCTAACAATCGAAAATTTAGAACCACAAGCACCAACTAATTCAAAATAACTAACCACCATGTTTGTTCGTGGTCGAGAGATACTTTTAGGCATTGGTGGTGGGATCTCAGCCTACAAATCCTGTGAACTGGTAAGACGGTTACAAGATAATGGCTTTGTTGTCTCAGTAGTTCCAACTAAATCTAGTTTGAATTTTATTGGAGCTTCAACATGGGCAGCTCTCTCCGGCAAAAAAGTGTATACCGACCTCTGGAGTGATGTTGAGGAGGTTCCTCACATATCGTTAGCTCAAAATTGCAGCGCGATTGTTATTGCTCCAACTACAGCCGATCTTTTGTCGCGATTGGCACAAGGACGAGCTGATGATTTGTTAACAAATATTGTTTTGGCATCAACTAAACCAAAGATATTGGTTCCAGCAATGCATCCGGAGATGTGGTCAAATCCAGCAACTGTTTCCAATGTAGATATCCTGCGTAAACGAGGCTTCCTCGTCCTTGAACCAGATCACGGCAGAATGACTGGAGATGATGTTGGTGTAGGCAGATACCCAGAGGTTGCACGCATAATTGATGAGATCAACCAGCATTTACTTCGAAATGCAGATTTACTCGGGAAGAAAATTTTAATCACAGCGGGTGGAACACGTGAAAATATTGATCCTGTTAGATTTATTGGTAATAGATCCAGTGGCAAGCAGGGATTTGCATTGGCATACGCCGCAGCAAAGCGGGGAGCACAAGTACATTTAGTAGCTGCAAATACTCAACTTCCGGTGATTGAAGGAATTACTACAACCTTTGTTGAAACAGCTGATGAAATGGATAGCATCGTTAAGGCAGAGTTTCCATTTTCAGATGCATTGATTATGAGTGCGGCAGTATCAGATTTTAAGGTTGCGCAAAGCTCAGAACATAAATTGCACAAGCAAGAGATAAAACCGATTGATATTGTTTTAAACCCCGATATTGTCGCAGGCGCAGGAATGATGAAACAAAAAGGACAGATAGTTGTTGGCTTTGCTGCTGAAACATCTATTGAGCTACAAAAATTGCAATCCGCTGGTCGGGATAAACTTCTTGCTAAAGGCTTAGATCTTATATATGTAAATGATGTGTCAGATGGGAAAGTATTTGGAGCTGATCAAACAAGCGGAATGTTGATCGCCAAATCAGGAACGGTAATTGATGTTCCTATGATCTCAAAGGACACGCTCTCTGAAATATTGCTAGATCAATTGCTAGTTGAGTTAGGCTGAGCAGATGGAGAATCGTTTATTCACATCTGAATCGGTAACTGAAGGCCATCCAGATAAAATTGCTGATCAAATCTCTGATGCAATTTTGGATTCATTGCTTGAACAAGATCCAAAGAGCAGGGTAGCGGTAGAGACCTTAATAACAACTGGACAGGTTCATGTTGCCGGAGAGGTAACAACTGATGGATATGCAGATGTTATGAATATAGTTAGAGATACGGTTTTGCGAATTGGATACGACTCATCTGAAAAGGGTTTTGATGGAAATAGTTGTGGAGTTTCCATTTCAATTGGTCAGCAATCTCAAGATATCGCTCAAGGTGTTGATGATGCCTTTGAAAATAGAGTTGGATCTTCAGTAGACCCACTAGATCTACAGGGTGCTGGTGATCAAGGGTTGATGTTTGGCTATGCATGTAATGACACTCCTGAACTCATGCCACTACCTATCTCTCTGGCGCATAAATTAGCCAAGCAATTAACAGATGTTAGAAAAAGTGGAGAATTGAACTACCTGCGCCCCGATGGAAAAACTCAGGTCACTATTGAGTATCAAGGGGATAAGGCGGTAGCGCTGGACACAATAGTTATCTCATCACAGCATGCACCTGATATTGATCTAGAAAAGAAATTAGCACCGGAGGTTAAGAAGTTTGTAATTGAACCTATGTTAAAGAGTTTAGATTTAGATCTATCAAAGGTGAAGATATTGATAAATCCTACCGGCCGATTTGTTATCGGTGGTCCGATGGGAGATGCTGGGCTTACTGGCAGAAAAATTATTGTTGATACCTATGGTGGTATGGCCCGCCACGGGGGTGGGGCATTTAGCGGAAAAGATCCATCTAAGGTGGATAGATCAGCTGCCTATGCGATGCGCTGGGTGGCGAAAAATATTGTGGCGGCTGGTTTGGCAGATAGATGTGAGGTTCAGGTTGCTTATGCAATTGGAAAGGCTCAACCAGTTGGTTTATTTATCGAAACCTTTGGCACAAATAAATTTGATTTAGGAAAGATCAGCACAGCAGTCAACGCTGTTTTTGATCTGCGTCCAGCAGCGATTATCCGTGATCTTCAATTGTTAAGGCCCATATACTCACAAACGGCAGCGTACGGGCACTTTGGCCGCAACTTGGATACCTTCACTTGGGAGAAAACAGACCGAGTAAATCAATTGAAAGGTTTAGTTAATTAATCAGTGGTTGCGCCGCTAAAGCTAAAGCGTCAGAAAAGCCCAAGCAAAAAGATAACACTCTTAAGCAACAACCATCTAGGTGGTTCATTGGTTGGGGTGCTTGTAGAAACTCCAGTTTCATTTCTAGAGCAAATTTACACTTATAGGGTTCCAGCAGATCTTGCTGATACCGCAATAGTTGGATCTTTAGTGAAGATCGAGTTCGGACATACTGTTACTAGAGGTTTAATTCTCCGTTTCGTCACAGATAAAGAGTCCAGAAAGCACAAGGATCTTTTGGCCGTAATTGGCGATGCCGGGATGATTGATAAAAATCATCTGGCACATTTTCAAAAGGTTAGGGATAGATTTGGTGGAAATCTCTGGAGTTTATTGAACACTTATTTGCCACCGATTCCAGCTAAGCCAAAGCGGATTATTCAAGTGTCTACCTCGTATGTGTTTAAAAAGATCATTGGTCAAGAGTTACAGTTTGTAAAAAAAGAGGATTATGCAAAAATTGCGGATGATCCGAGTTTAAAATGTGCGATATCACCGCCGGCGGGCGTCGCTAAATTCAAGATCCTGGTTGAATTAGCAAAGTTACGATTTAATCTAGGATCGGTTTTGATCTTAGTCTCTGATTTTCGGGAGTTTGATTACTATAAAGAGCATTTAGCTGATGAGTTTAAGTCACTCTTTGTTGCCCTGGATACAAGAGCGGATAGAAATGCTAGATATCAATCTTTCTTAGCGGCAAATAGTGGTCAACAAGTTGTTATTTTGGCCAATCGCAGTGGTGCATTTACTAAGTTACCATCGAATTCAACAGTAATTGTTGTTAATGATAATGATCCCTCCCACTATGAGCAGAGATCTCCTGGTTGGAACACACGTGATGTGACCTTACTGCGACCAAACGGTACATCTTTTATTTTCTTAAACTCATATCATTCCTTAGAAATTAATCGCTTGATATCAATAGGTTGGATGGAAAGATTAACCTTGGCAGAAAGCAATAAATGCAATATTCACAATATTGATTCAGCCAACTCATATATCTCATTGATAAAAAGAGGCATAAAAACCGGTAATGTTTTAGTTTCGGTAGCAGAAAAGGGTTACGCCAATGTTTTTCTATGCAGTAAATGTAAAAATACAGCTAGATGCGACTGCGGCGGTAAGTTAAGAATTGAGAAACAGAATGCAGCCCCTGCTTGTTATTTGTGCACAAAGATTGCTAATCATTGGCGATGCGATCATTGTGGCAATGCATCTCCCTTTGTCATTGGCAAGGGAGTTGATAGAACTGCCGAAGAGATCGGAAAGGCTGCACCAGGAATTAAGGTAATGACCTCGAAGAGAGATCAAGTGGCTGTACTTGATCCCAGCCAAAATCAGATTGTCATTGCAACTCGAGGTTCTGAACCATTCACTCTTTACTCAGCAGTGATCCTGCTTGATTGTGAACGGATTTATAACCAGGCAACATTGCGGGCCGAGGAGGAGGCCAAGCATCTATGGTTTGATCTTTTATCACGAGTAAAGGATGGTGGCGATTACTATCTGTCGCTTCCAAATAACCATCCAGCAACTCAGCAAGTGTTAAGAAGGCAAATCTTTAATACGGATGATTTGATCGCTCGCGAACAATCTCACCTGCCACCTTTCTATCGAACGGCAACCATTAAAGGTGAATCAAGTGAACTTGCAAAATTTGCCGAAAATTTAAG
>WLHY01000052.1 GCA_009702465.1 Actinomycetota bacterium | reverse complement strand
ATACCAAGGCGGGCTGAGGATGCAGTTAGTACCTCATGCACAATATTTGATAACTCATCAGGAAGCATTCCACCATTTGTGTCGCAAAGTGCAACCACATCAGCACCTGCTTCAACGGCGGTGCGAACTACCTCTAGTGCGTAAGCTTTATTTGAAATATAACCATCAAAGAAATGTTCGGCATCTAGGAAAACTCGCTGACCACCAGCTCGTAAAAACTCAATTGAATCCTTGATCATCGCCAAGTTTTCATCTAAATGAGTTTTCAGCGCTAGATCAACATGACGATCATGGCTCTTAGCAACAAGTGTTACCGCAGCAGCGCGTGAATCTTGCAGTGCGCGAAGAAGAACATCATCGGCAGCCTTCACGCCAGGACGTCTTGTTGCGCCAAATGCAACAAAGGTTGCATTCTTAAGTTTTAACTCTGTTTGAGCTAACTTAAAAAACTCAGTGTCCTTAGGGTTGGCTCCCGGCCAGCCACCTTCAATAAAGCCAACACCTAGATCATCTAAGTGGCGGGCAATAGTTAACTTGTCATGAACTGAAAGATTTAATCCCTCTTGCTGTGCGCCATCACGAAGTGTGGTGTCATAGATATGAAAGGAGTCATTAATTGTTTTATTTACTGACATTAGATGACTCGTTTATTCCAACCATGTTTATCGGCAATTGTGCCGTGCTGAATTCCAAGTAGTGTTGCGCGAATTTGATCTGTGATTGGACCAGGCTTTCCATCACCAGTTACCCAGGTGCCTTGCGCAGATTTTGCAGTACCAACTGCAGAGACAACAGCTGCGGTTCCGCAAGCAAATATTTCACTTATCTCACCTGATTTAACGCCATCGCGCCAATCATCCATCGAGATCATTACCTCTTCAGTTTTATAACCAAGATCTGCTGCAACTGAAAGAATTGAATCACGGGTAATTCCTGGCAAAAGTGTGCCGGTTAATTTAGGTGTAACAATCTTGGCATCGCTACCTTTACCTTTTACAAAGTAAAGATTCATGCCACCCATCTCTTCAATCCACTTGCGCTCTTTGGCATCAATCCAAACAACCTGATCGCATCCTTGTTCTGCTGCTTGTTTTTGGGCAACTAATGATGCTGCGTAATTACCACCGCACTTTGCCTCTCCTGTGCCACCAATTGCAGCGCGAACATACTCAGTTGAGATCCAAACGGTCACCGCATTTGCCGCATTAAAGTAGGCAGCAGCAGGCGTTGCAATTAATACGTAAGTGGCTTTATTTGATGGACGCACACCGAGACCAACCTCAGTTGCGATCATAAATGGGCGAAGATATAAAGATTCACCAATATTTTTTGGTACCCAGTTTTGATCTGCTTTAACTAGCTCTTCAACTGTCTGCACAAAAAAATCAACTGGCATTTCGGGCAGTGCAATGCGTGCTGCAGATTTAGCAAATCGTTTTGCATTTGCATCTGGTCTAAATAATGAAATTCCACCATCTGGTTGAATGTAAGCCTTCATACCTTCAAAGATCTCTTGGCCATAATGAAAGACCATGGTTGCTGGATCAAGGGTTAATGGACCATATGCTTTTAATTGCGCATCAGACCAACCAGTTTTTTCATCCCACTCAGCGACCACCATGTGATCGGTGTAGTACTTACCAAAGCCCGGAGATTTCACTCGCTCATCGCGCAGATCAGCTTTAACTGGATTACTTGATTGATTGATGATTACCTTCATGAGATCGCCTTTGCTAATGCATCTCCGATTTCAGAGGTTGAACGCTTCTTATCACCACGTGTTGCTAGATCAGCTGCTACTGCAGCCTCTACCTCTGCCGCCGCTTTAGTCTCGCCTAGATGATTTAACATCATGGCGATTGATAAAACAGTTGCAGTTGGATCAGCTAAATTCTTGCCAGCAATATCTGGTGCGCTGCCATGAACTGGCTCAAACATTGAAGGGTATGCCCCGGTTGGATTTATATTTCCGCTAGCAGCTAAACCAATTCCACCACAGATAGCGGCAGCGATATCGGTGATGATGTCACCAAATAGATTATCGGTAACTACTACATCAAAGCGCTCGGGATTTGTTACAAAAAACATTGAAGCTGCATCAACATGTAGGTAATCAGTTGTTATGTCAGGAAACTCTTTAGCAATCTCATTAAATACCCGAGTCCACAATCCACCGGCACGGATCAAAACATTGTTCTTATGTACCAAGGTTAACTTCTTGCGTGGGCGAGTTTGTGCTCGAGTAAAGGCATCGCGGATTACTCGTTCGACCCCTTTGTAGGTATTAATTGACTCTTCAATAGCTAACTCAGTTTTTGTGCCCTCATCCTTTAATGAGCCAGCGCCAACATATAAACCTTCAGTTCCTTCGCGTACTACAAGGAAATCAATCCCTTTGTTATTTGTAATTGGTGAGGTAACACCTGGATACAACCGGGCTGGTCGCAAATTTATGTAATGCTCAAAGGCGAACCGAAGCTTTAACAGTAAGCCGCGTTCTAAGACACCACTTGGAACTGATGGATCACCAACTGCACCTAACAAAATTACATCTGCCTTGGCTAACTCTGCCAATACTGAATCAGGCAGCGTCTCTCCAGTTTTGTGCCAGTACTTCGCACCAAGCTCGTAAGGAGTTTGCTCAAAGCTAAGATCATACTTTTTTGAGACAGCAGCTAATACCTTCAAACCCTCATCTACTACCTCTGGCCCAATTCCATCGCCAGCGATAACCGCTAACTTAAAGGATTTCATTCACTTACCAAATTCACATAGCGAACCATTGCTGCACCAGTCTCTTTCGCAATTACATCAAGGATCTGATTTGGAATTACGGAATCAACTGTTAAGGCCATCAGTGCACTACCACCAATATCAGTGCGTGCTACCTGCATATCGGCAATATTAATTTTTAATTTACCTAATGCATTTCCTACGACACCAACAACTCCGGGCACATCAAGGTAGCGAAGAAATAGCAGATTGTTAGTTGGCTTAAGATCAAGATCTAACTTATCAATTGCCACAATCTTTTCAACCTGGCGAATTCCCATCAATGTTCCACTTACTGATGCTTGAGTGCCATCAGCGCATACTGCGCGAACAGAGACTAGATTGCGGTGATCTGGTGAATCACCATCTGTTGTAATTGCAGATGTTAAGCCGCGTTCAACCGCTAAATTTGGCGCATTTACATAGGTAACATCCTCGGCACCCATTGCAATTAATGCACCCTTTAACGCGCTGGATGATAAAACTGAAACATCAAGGGCTGCGATCTCGCCGCGAACCTCAACATCAATTGAGACCAGTTGCTCACCAGCTAAAACAGTTGCAACCTGAGCTAATTTTTCAACAAGTGGAAGTGCTGGGCGGACAGCTTCATCAATTGCGCCACCCTTAACATTTACCGCATCTGGTACTAACTCACCAGATAAAGCTTTACGAACTGAGACTGCAACTGCAATACCAGCGCGCTCTTGTGCCTCATCAGTTGATGCACCAAGGTGTGGAGTTGCCACCACATTATCTAATTCAAATAATGGTGAATCGGTACATGGCTCAGTTGAAAATACATCAAGGCCTGCGCCACCTACTCTGCCCTCTTTTAAGGCATCGTAAAGTGCTGCTTCATCTAGTACGCCACCACGTGCTGCATTAATTATGCGCACCGTTGGCTTAACTTTTTTCAATGCATCTACGCCAATTAAGTTGGCGGTTTCCTTTGTCTTTGGCAGGTGGATAGTGATGAAATCTGAGATCTTAAGAAGCTCATCTAACTCAACTAATCGCACATTTAACTGTGCAGCACGTGCTGGTTGTAGATATGGATCATAAGCAACTACATCCATACCAAAGGCCTGCATGCGGGCTGCTACTAATTGACCAATTCGACCAAAGCCAACAATTCCCAATGTTTTTTCAAATAATTCAGCACCGGTGTACTTAGAACGTGCCCACTTACCATTGCGTAGTGCAGCATGAGCTGGAGAGATAAATCTTGCTGATGCCAGTAACAAACCAATTGCTAATTCGGCGGCTGAGACAATATTTGAGGTTGGTGCATTAACCACCATGACGCCAGCAGCGGTCGCTGCTGGAATCTCAACATTATCTAAACCGACACCGGCACGTGCAATTACCTTTAAACCCTTTGCCGCTGCAATTGCTTCAGCATCCATCTTGGTGGCAGAGCGAATTAAAACCGCATCTACACCTTTACCAAGAGCTGCCAATAACTCGGCGCGATCTGCACCATTGCAATTGCGCACCTCAAAGTCAGGTCCGAGCGCCTCTAATGTTGCCGGACTTAACTCTTCAGCGATTAAGACAACTGGTTTATCTAAGGGTCCTTTAGCCACGCGCTGCGTTACCTTCTTTGTAATCATCCTTGTTTGCTGACTTTACCCAAGACATCATCTTGCGCAGGTTACGACCAACCTCTTCAATTGGATGAGCCTCACCCTTTGCGCGAAGTGATTTGAACTCTGGTGCACCAGCATCTTGATCATCAATAAAACGCTTAGCAAAAGCACCTGATTGAATATCTGCTAATACCTTCTTCATATTCTCTTTAACATTTGGATCAATTACACGTGGACCAGATACATAATCACCATATTCAGCAGTGTCAGATACAGACCAGCGTTGCTTTGCAATTCCACCTTCGTACATCAAATCAACAATTAACTTAAGTTCATGCAAACACTCAAAGTAGGCAACCTCTGGTTGGTAGCCAGCCTCAATTAATACTTCATAACCATACATAACTAATTGAGATGCGCCACCACAAAGAACTGATTGCTCGCCAAATAGATCGGTCTCAGTCTCTTCAGTGAAGGTGGTAAGAATTCCACCGGCACGTAATCCACCAATTGCCTTGGCATATGAAAGAGCTAATGGCCAAGCATTTCCAGTTGCATCTTGCTCTACCGCAACAATTACTGGAACACCGCGACCTGCAGAGAACTCGCGACGAACTAAATGTCCTGGACCCTTTGGTGCAACCATACAAACATCAACATTTGCTGGTGGCTTGATATAACCAAAACGGATATTAAATCCATGTCCGAAAAATAGCGCTGCACCAGCCTTCATATTTGGTGCGATTGAATCATTGTAAATATGGCGCTGCACATGATCAGGAGCTAACAACATGATCACATCTGCATTTTTAACTGCATCGGCAACAGATGCCACCTTTAATCCCTCAGCCTCAGCCTTTGCGCGAGATTTTGATCCCTCAGCTAAACCAACTGTTACATCAACACCACTGTCGCGAAGTGATAGGGCGTGGGCATGTCCTTGTGAGCCGTAGCCAATTACTGCAACCTTCTTTGATTGAATAATTGCTAAATCTGCATCTTCATCATGATACATCGTTGCCATTTAACTGCTCCTTTATTCTTTTTGGTTATTACTCTTATGGGTTAGTTCGGGTTGGTTAGTTCTGGTAATCAGCTGTTTTGTTATCGGGACTTGATTCATTCGCAGTGCCCATCGTAGTTAGCGTGCGATCGGCCAAGGTGCTGGCTCCTCGCTCAAGTGCTACTAACCCTGATTGAACTAGCTCACGAATTCCATGTGGTTTTAGCGCAGTAAGTAATTGCTCAATTCGATCTTTATCGCCAACAATCTCAAGTGAGAGTGATTGATCATTTTCATCGGTTATAACCGCATCAAATTTCGCTGCAATGCCCTTGGTTACTGGATTTGCTGGCACCTTTACAAGTAACAGCTCACGTTGCACAGAATCACTTGATTTCATCTCCGAAATTCCGATCACATTTACCAACTTAAATAATTGCGCACTAACTTGATCAAGTGCGTGCCCCTCAAGATTTAAGACAATTGTCATACGGGATACAGCTGGATTTTCGGTAGGTCCAACCGCTAATGAATCGATGTTGTAACCACGACGAGAAAACAATGATGCTACTCGTGCAAGAACTCCGGGAGAGTTTTCTACTAAGACCGCTAATGTATGAATTGCCATTACAACTCCTGTGAATCCCAGACAGGTGCCATAGAGCGCACAGTGGTGATGTCATCATTAGAGCTGCCAGCAGCAACCATTGGCCAAACCATCGCATCGCGATGAACACTGAAATCAACTACAACTGGTTGATCATTAATCGCCATCGCCGCTTCAATAGTTTTATCAACATCCTCTGGTCGCTCGCAACGAAGTCCAACACAGCCCATCGCTTCAGCTAACATTTTAAAATCTGGAACGCGCTTTGATTCAAGGTTGGTATTTGAGTAACGACCGTTATAAAAGAGGGTCTGCCACTGGCGAACCATGCCAAGTGATTCATTATTAATAATGGCTACCTTGATCGGAATATTATTTAATGCACAAGTCACTAACTCTTGATTGGTCATTTGGAAACAACCATCACCATCAATTGCCCAAACAGTTGAATCTGGTGCACCAACCTTGGCACCCATCGCTGCTGGAACTGCGTAACCCATAGTTCCAAGACCGCCAGAGTTAAGCCAGGTTCTTGGATT